>JASFZG010000001.1:0-5778 GCA_046055745.1 Flavobacteriaceae bacterium
AACTAGAAACATGAAACACCATCATTTTATTTTAAACAAACCTCACGGTTATTTAAGTCAATTTGTGGTAAACGGAAAAACAAAAAAACGTCATAAACTATTAGGTGAATTATTTGATTTTCCTGAAGGTACGATGGCAATTGGCAGATTAGATAGAGATTCTGAAGGACTATTATTTTTAACTACCGACGGGAAAGTGAGCTATGAGATTCTAAGTAATAAATACAAAAAAGAATACTATGTTCAAGTAGATGGAATTATTACAAACGAAGCCATAGAGCAGTTGCAAAAAGGAGTAGAAATAGGTTTTGAAGGAAAAAAATACACCACCAAACCTTGTAAAGCCTCTCTAATAGAAACTCCAACAAATCTCCCAATAGAAAACAGAAAAGGAAGAGATGAGCGTCACGGCCCTACAAGTTGGGCGTCCATAACAGTAAGTGAAGGGAAATTCAGGCAAGTACGAAAAATGACAGCTGCAGTCGGATTTCCGACATTACGACTGGTGAGAGTTCGGATTGGGGATATTAAATTGCAACTAAATTCTGGGGAGGTTGTTGAGGTGGAATATTTATAGGTTTAATAATAAAAAGTTTCCTGTTAAAGAAACTAATTGTACCTTTGTAAAAACCAGAATAATAAATGAAGCAAAAATTTAGGATAGAATTACTTGATGCAGCAGTTGAATTTCTAAATGAATTGGAGGAGAAACCAAGAGAGAAAATTTATTATAATTTAAAGAAAGCACAATTTAGCAACGATAATACCCTTTTTAAAAAATTGAATAGTGAAATTTGGGAATTTAGAACTTTATATAAAAAGACACAATACAGATTATTTGCTTTCTGGGATAAAACAAGAAAGATTGATACTATTGTAATTTCAACTCACGGAATTGAAAAGAAAACTAAAAAGACTCCAAGAAAAGAAATAGACAAAGCAGAAATTTGAAGAGAGCAATATTTTAAAGACCTTAAAAAAATAAGATTATGAAAACGACAAATTTGGATGCTTTAATAGATAAGCATATTGGTGAAACGGGTACTGTAAAAAGAGATGAGTTTGAAAATGAATTACGACTTGATTTACTTGGAGAAACTATTAAAAAAGCCCGTAAAGAAAGAAAGCTCACTCAAGAACAATTAGGTAAATTAGTAGGTGTACAGAAAGCTCAAATATCAAAAATTGAAAACAATCTTACCGATGCAAGATTCGATACCATTTTAAAGGTATTTAAAGCTCTAAATGCTAAGGTTAACTTTAAGGTAGAGTTATTGAATAATAGTGTGAGCTTGTCGTAAAGGAGAAGTTTTTTCTTAGCGTCTCCGCGCCTTTGCGAGAACAGATAAATCTTTGCGAGAAAACCTACAAACTCATCATATACTGCTTAGGCGTAGTGCCATATTTTTTCTTAAAAGCACTAATAAAATGACTCGCTGTACTATAACCAATTTGCATACTAATTTCTGAAATATTATGCTTTTTAGAAAGCAATAATCTTCTGGCGTATTCTAACTTATAATCCAATAAAAAGTTAAAAACGGTATCGCCATAAATATGTTTAAACCCTTCTTTTAGTTTAGGAACAGACAATACAATCTCATCTGCAATTTCTTGTAAACTTGGAGGATCTGCCATGTTATTAATAACAATCTGTTTGGCTTTTTTTATTTTTTCTACATTGTCTTCATCTTCCAAAAACGGGCAACCTTGTGCGTCGTCTTCACTTTTATTAAAGTATAAACTTAACAATTCGTAAATCTTTCCTTTTAAATATAACTCGTGAAGCGAACTATGCAAATGTTCTTTAAATATCTGATTCAAAATTAAAACTTCAGAAGGAGTTAATTCTTTATCTAAATAATATTTCTTGTCTTTATTTTCTTCATTTAAAAAAGGAATCAATCCTGCTACTTTAGAGAAAAAGGAATGAAAAATCTTAATTGAAACAATCAATATTAAATGATTTCCTTTTGGCTGAACCGTTAAATTAATAGGAAGGTTTTGCTTAGGATTATAAAGTAATACCGATTTATTTTCCTTCATTCCCAACGAATAATGCTCGTTAAAAAACAGACTGGACTCACAATTCACACAAAAATGTAATTGTATAAAGGTATTTTCTACTCCTTTTAAATAAGTAAGTTCTTCTTCCGAAGTGTTATTAAGTGTGATGACTCTAAACCCTTCTTGAATATCTATCTCTTCAATCATTATTTTTGACGTTATATTTTTGACGTTTGCCGTGCTATTTCTTAAAAAGAAAATTATTAGAAGCGTCAAAAGTACTAATATTACTGTAATAAACAAGAATATTGATATTTATTTTATTCCGATACTAAAAAATCTTTCAGCGATATATTATTCTTTTTAATGCCTTTAATTTTGTAGTGTATTTCAAACTATAAATTAATAATGTTGAAACGTTTACTTCATATCATTCTAGTACTTTTTATAACTTTTGCTTATTCTCAGGAGCAGGTAAAAGATACTACTAAAGTTGAAAACTTAGAGGAGGTTTTAATTACTGCAACTAGAACCGAACGGCAATTGTCTTCCTTGCCTTTACCTGCGCAAATTGTTTCGAAAAAAGAAATTGAAGCAGTAAACTCTGTTCGCTTAGGTGACATTTTAAATGAGCAAACGGGTTTAACTACAGTTTCAGATTTTGGTGGTGGTCAAGGGATCCAAATGCAAGGTTTAGACTCTCAATATACCTTGATTTTAATTGATGGTGTTCCCTTGGTGGGGCGTTCTGCAGGGACTTTGGATTTGAGTAGAATTACTGTTGGAAACATCAAACAAATTGAAATTGTTAAGGGCGCCTCCTCTAGTTTATATGGTAGTGAGGCATTGGGAGGTGTAATAAATATTATTACCGACAATCCAAAATATGGTTTCAATGGAAACGTAAATTATCGCTACGGAACCAATAATACCCACGATATAAGTGCCAGTATTGCATATAAAAAAGAGGCGTTTTCAATAGATGGATTTATTAATAGATTCAGTACTTCAGGCTACGATTTATTGGAGGATGATTTTTTAAACACCATAGAGCCTTATAGTAATTATACGTTCAATTTAAAATCAACTTACGATTTTTCAGAAAGCACTCATTTGTTAGTTTCGGGAAGATATTATACTCAAAATCAAGAGTATGTTGCTTCAGAAGAATTAAGTGGTGAAAGTGATATAAAGGAATGGAATACTCATGTAAAACTAAATCATAAGTACAGTGATAAATGGTCTAGTTATTTTGAATTTTACGCCACAGGGTATCAAGCGGAAGAATACTTAAACGATTCGGATGATATATTGTTTTCGGAAGGAGATTTCAATCAATTGTTAATTCGCCCAGAAATAAGAGCTACTTACAATCCTACCGAAAAAACTTCCTTTATTGGAGGATTAGGTTGGAATCATGAAACCTTAGATCGAACCGATTTTTCCACCAAACCCGAATTTAATTCACCTTACATATATTTACAATACGACGGAAATCCTACCGATAAAATCAATGTTATTTTGGGTGCTCGATTCGATGCTCATAATGAGTACAAATCACAATTTAGTCCCAAGGGAGCAATACGTTATGAGATTAACGATAAAATATCTGTAAAAGGATCTGTAGGTTATGGATTTAAAGCTCCAGATTTTAGACAATTATATTTCGATTTTACCAATTCGACGGTAGGTTATACGGTTTTAGGATACAACCAAGTAACGACCAGAATTCCTGAATTAATAGAAGAAGGTCAGATTTTAAATGTGATTGTCCCAATTACAGAATTTGAAGATGAATTGCATCCAGAAAACTCTATAAGTTTTAATGTAGGTAGTGTATATCAGCCCATTTCAGAATTAAAATTTGAAATCAATATTTTCAGAAATAACATTCGTGATTTAATAGACACTCGGGTGATTGCCAATAAAACCAACGGTCAGAATGTATTTAGTTATTATAATGTCAACAAGGTTTATACACAAGGCTTAGAATTTAACGGAACTTGGAAAATCAATAATTACCTAAAATTTTCAGGTGGGTATCAATTGTTATTTGCTAAAGATAAAGATGCGGAGGATGCTTTTAAAAATGGGGAAGTATTTGCAAGATTAACACCGAGCTCCCCTTCATTTCAGCTTAAAAAAGATGATTATTTTGGATTGTTCAACAGATCAAGACATATGGTAAATGCCAAAGTGTTTTATACGATTGAAAAATGGAATTTAAACACAAATATAAGAGCTACTTACCGAAGTAAATACGGATTATTAGATACCAATGCCAATGGGTATTTGGATGATTACGATGAATTTGTAGATGGTTACGCAATTTTAGATTGGGCTGTTAACAAAACTATTTTTAAAAAATACGAGCTCGGTGTGGGAGTAGATAACATACTGGATTTTACAGATACACAGAATATTACCAGCATTTCAGGACGCTTATTTTACGGAAGAATAAACATTAAATTTTAATAATAAATAACAAATAATTACTATGAAAACGATCAAAATTTTATCAATAATAACACTTTTTTTTGCATTTAGCTCTTGTAGCAGTGATGATGATACTATCACAGCTTTACCGGTTGAATCAGAATTAATTCAAAATTTAAACGCACCTCAAGAAGGAGGTCAAGGACAACCAGTTTATGGAGAATTTACCAAATTCAATTTTGCAACTGGGCAAACTACTACTAGCGATACCAATTGGGATATTGCCTTACGAGGAACCATTATTTTAATAAATGGAGGAGTAAAAACAGGGATTGATGATGAGCCAAACAGAACTGGAAATGCTGCTGCATATATCGCAAACGGAACGATGTCTAGTGTAACTTCTGTTGATGCTTCTAGATTAAGAGAAGACAGTGAAAATGTACAGGCAATTCCAACAGGAAGTGGAACAGGATGGTATCTGTACGCTGGAGCACCAACACATTTAATTACTCCAATAGCAGGAAAGATTTTAGTGTTTAAAACAAACGATGGTAAATATGCTAAAATGGAAATCTTAAGTTATTATAAAGATGCTCCTGCAAACCCAGATGCATTTCAAGATTTAGACAAATATTACACGTTTAATTATATATATCAACCAAACGAAGGGGAGTTGTCTTTCTAGATAAATGAATAATATTTTAGAATATATCCCAATTATTACTACAATTTTTTCATTTTACTTTGTAAAGGAAATCTATCAACATTATAAAGCCCGAAAAACCACTTATTTATTATGGTGGACCATTGGAGTTTTAACTTTTGGACTTGGAACTCTAACCGAAAGCATCAATGTGCTCTTTGGATGGAGTGAATTAAATGTAAAAATATGGTATGTCGTTGGAGCTTTATTGGGAGGGTTTCCATTAGCACAAGGGTCTGTTTATTTGTTGTTAAATAGAAAATTTGCCAATATAACTTCTTGGCTGTTTTCAGGATTGATAATGGCAGCCTCTATTTGCGTTTTTTTAACTCCAATTTTAATTCCTGAAGGATTTGATAACAAACTTACGGGAGCAGTTTTTGAATGGGAATGGGTGCGGTATTTTTCACCATTAATTAATAGTTATGCCTTTATTTTTTTGGTGGGAGGGGCAATATATTCAGCAATAAGATATTCACGGCAACTACATAAAGAAGCAAGATTTAAAGGAAATATTTTTATTGCTTTAGGAGGATTATTACCTGGTATAGGAGGAACATTTACAAGAATGGGATATGTAAATGTATTGTTTGTAACAGAACTAATAGGCTTGATTTTAATCTATATCG
>JASFZG010000002.1:0-7643 GCA_046055745.1 Flavobacteriaceae bacterium
AATAAAACGGCTTGGAACGGAGCAATCATTCAGTCTTTATCTCACGGATTTTTAACAGCAATGTTCTTCGCATTGATTGGAATGATCTACGGAAGAACACATACAAGAGACATCAACAAACTCGGTGGATTGATGAAAATTTTACCCTTTATAGGAGCAATATACGTCATCACAGGAATGGCATATTTAGGGCTGCCAGGTTTTAGTGGATTTGTAGCAGAAATGAACATTTTTGTAGGTGGTTTTCAACATCCAGATATGTTTCATAGAGTATTAACAGTGCTGGCAGTTTCATCGATTGTAGTAACAGCAGTTTATATTTTACGATTGGTAGGAAAGATTATGATGGGTCCTTTAGAAACCAATAATGTAGAAAATTTACCAAAGGTAACTTGGTACGAAAAAACAGGAATATTATTATTGTTAATTCCAGTGATTGCCATTGGAATTGCACCACTTTGGTTAAGTGATATGATTATGGAAAGTATTCAACCATTTATTCAAGGAGTATTAAAATAATAAATAGAGAATTAAATGGATTTTAGTAGTTTTTTATTGATGAGGCCCGAACTAATATTGTTAGTGATAACATTATTATTGATCGTTGCTGAAATATTTATACCACAACATAAAAAAGGAAGTATTGTGCATTTGGCAATTTTCCTTTTCGGAATTCACACCGCAGTTGGTTTCCTTGGAATGGGCGATGGTGTTCTTTTTGGAGGAATGTTTAGAACCACCGGAATGATTCATTTCTTTAAAAATGTATTAAACGTTGGTGTGTTTATTATTCTGTTACAGTCGGCAGATTGGCTTCAAGAAAAAATAGTAGCCCAACATAAAGGAACCGAATTTTTTGTATTGATGTTCTCTTCCTTACTCGGAATCTATTTTATGATTTCGGCAGGAGATTTTTTAATGTTCTTTTTAGGATTGGAATTATCAACCCTTCCGGTTGCAGCATTAGCTGCTTATGAAACCTCCAAACGGATTTCAAGTGAAGCAGGGATTAAGTTAATATTATCGGCTGCATTAGCTTCAGGGGTTTCTTTATTCGGAATATCTATGTTGTATGCTACTTCAGGATCTATTTATTTTTCTGAAATGGCTGAAATGATTTCAGTAAATAATTTAACTATACTCGGATTGATTTTATTCTTCACCGGATTGGCATTTAAAATATCCTTAGTTCCGTTTCATTTTTGGACTGCCGATGTATATGAAGGAGCACCGATTAGTGTGGCTTCCTATTTATCTGTGATTTCAAAAGGAGCAGCGGTTTTTATCTTAATGATATTGTTATTTACCGTGTTTAAACCATTGATGGGAATATGGGAAAACATGATTTATGTAGTCGCATTGGCCACGATGTTCATCGGTAATTTATTCGCTTTAAGGCAACAAAATATGAAGCGTTTCCTAGCGTTTTCATCCATTGCACAAGCTGGGTTTATCTTATTAGGTATAATTAACGGAGAGCAATTAGGTTTTGCAACAGTAGTCTATTTTGTACTGGTTTATATATTTTCAAACTTGGCTGCTTTTGGTGTAGTTCAGGCTATTTCACTGAAAACAGGAAAAGAAAATATGAAGGATTATGAAGGATTATATCGTACCAATCCAAAGTTGAGTTTGGTGATGATGTTAGCGTTATTCTCTCTTGCAGGAATTCCTCCTGTAGCAGGTTTCTTCGGAAAGTTTTTCCTATTTACCGCAGCAGCAAGTAAAGGATATTATTTATTAGTGTTCTTGGCGGTAGTGAATGTAACGATTTCGTTATACTATTATTTATTAGTGATAAGAGCAATGTTTTTACGTAAAGGAGAAAATCCAATTCCGTTTTTCACCAGTAAATTATATATGCGATTAGGACTGGTATTAACCGTTTTAGGGATTATCGTACTAGGGTTATACAGTCCTTTGTATGATTATATATTTGAATTGAGTAAAAGTTTAGCAACGAATTAAATTTGGAATTTAATATTTTATGGCACTAGGAGGAAAACATTTATTTGGAGCAATAGGCGATCAGCGAGTAACTTTTATTGAAAAAAAAATAGAAGAAGGTCGGAAGGATTTTCTAAAAAAACTCTTGGAACATAACGGCTTTGAAGTACTTATTCAGGAAGAAAAAAGAAAGTCGGAAGAAGAACCACAACTCTACACAGTGGCAGTAACCGATATGGTTTTCAATCCAACTATTTGGGTTTTTGAACGCAAATTGAAAACCTTTGATGGTCGTAAAGTAACTCAAGATTATTGGAATCAAATTTCTGAAGATACGCATCCTCAGTATTGGAGAGAATAGAAACTAACCACCACAAGTGGCGCCAGCTTCTTCCAAACCAGCAATATAAATATCGTAGTTAGTACCAGTATCTTCACCGTTAACTGATGCGTTTCCGTTAGATTCACGACAGACTTCGAACGAAGTAGTTTGAGGAGAATTACACATAGTGCAAGTAACAGAATCATCTTCATTACAAGAATAAAGGCTTGTAATAATTAATAAAATAAATAATAGCTTCTTCAAAGTAAGTGGGTTTGATTTAGTAACGTAATTCTAATGTTATTGTTATTTTTCAGTAAAAATTAACTATCTAATTGATCACCAAGATATACTAATATAAAACCTTTTTCAACACGTTCTTTTTCGTGATAATCTGCAGTAATGATATCGATACTTCCACGTTTGGTTTTTATAAATAATGGAATACTGTATTCCTTTTGGTCTGTTTGTTTAATTAATTCCATAAAATGATGATGGTCATTGATTTCAATTTCGTGAATAGTAGGAAAATTTTGAGTAACCTTTACCAAATTAGTAAAATCATCTTTTTGAGAAAATAACCCTTCTGTTGGATTATTGGAATCATTATTTTTTTCTTCATTAGAAATTAAACGAAAGGATCCGTTTTCTCCAAAATGTTCCTTAAAACGTTCAATCGCGTATTCATTTACACTTGCACTTCCTGTTAATGCCATTAAATAACCGATATCATTTAGTTCAATATTATCTTCCAATGCATCAGAATACACATCGGTTGTTAAAGCCTCTAGGCCTTGGTTAATTGCTTTTTCTACGTGATTGTGATTACTGTCTATTAAAACAACTCGACGATTGTTTGCTTTTAAATACTTTCCTATAATAATTGCTACTTTAGAAGCGCCAATAATTAAGATTCCATTTGATTTTGTTAAGAAAACCCCTGTAATTTTCGCAAAAAATCTCGCGGTTGTGGCATTTAATAAAACGGTACCTAACACCACCATAAATACAAGAGGGGTTATAAACTCAGCATCTTCTATTCCGTTATGAACTAAAGTTATTCCAAATAGAGAAGCAATACCTGCAGCAACAATTCCTCTAGGTCCTACCCAACTAATAAATAGTTTTTCATTAAGATGTAAACTAGAATTCATTGTGCTTAAAAACACTCCCAAAGGTCTAATTACAAAAATGATAACCGCAAATAAAATGGCCGTTTTCCAATTAAATATGAGCCATAAGTCTTCCATATTCATATTGGCAGAAAGCAAAATAAATAAGATTGAAATTAATAATACACTTAATGATTCTTTAAAATAAAGTAGTTCTTCTATATACTTTGAATTTGAGTTTCCCAGAACCATTCCCATAACAACTACGGCAAGCAAACCTGATTCGTGAGCAAAAGAATCTGAAAGAATAAAAACCCCTAGAACAGCTGCCAAGGCAAATACATTTAGTAAATACTTAGGAATAAACTTTTTGTTGATTAAATAATTTAATGCGTGAGCAAAAGTAAATCCGAAAGTTGCTCCAAATAATATAATTTTTCCAAATTCAATTAAGGCTGTTTTAGTAAAAGCTCCACCATGTTCTACGCTAATAAATTCAAAAACCAATACTGCAACTAAGGCTCCAATGGGATCTATTAATATGCTTTCCCATTTTAAGATAGCTGAAATGTCCTTTTTAAGTGGGATATTTCTTAAAATTGGAGTAATTACAGTAGGACCAGTAACAATTATTAATGCCGAAAATAAAAATGAAATTTCCCAATTAAGTCCAAAGATATAATGAGAAGCAAGCGCAGCTCCAATGAAGGTTACCATAGAGCCTAAAGTGATAAGTTTAGTAATCACAGCAGGGCCACAATTTTTTATCTCTTTTAATTTTAGGGTTAATCCTCCTTCAAAAAGAATAATACTAATAGAAAGTGAAACGAAAAAATATAGATTTCCTCCTGCAAATAATCCTTCTTTACCATTCCAAACAGGTTCTATCCATTTAGTACCATCTTCCGACAAAAATTCAGCTGAAATAGGCCCTACTACCAAACCAATTAAGATTAACGGAAGTATGGACGGTATTTTAATCCGCCATGCTAACCATTGCGCTAATATTCCTAAAATAATAATACCTCCAAGTTCTACCACCGGTAATTTTTTGTGTAAATTACTAAATAAATCAACACGAATTTTGATGATATTATTCTTTATTTCATAAATATTTTAGAACTACAAAAATGGTTTTTATATATTTAGAGAAAATTAACACTAACTATTTTAATGGACTATAAGTTTATTATTCTTTTAATTGGATTTGGAATTGTTGCAATCGCTGGTAATCAGATTGCTAAGGTATTTCAGAAATTAAAATTTCCATTAATTACAGGTTTAATCATTACTGGAATTATCGCTGGGTCTTCTTTATTAAAATTTATTCCAGCAAAAACACTTCCCGAACTTAACTTTTTAAATGATCTCGCACTGGCTATTATTGCTTTTTCAGCAGGATCTGAATTGTATTTAAAAGAACTAAGAAGCCGTATCAACAGTATTAAATGGATGACCATTGGGCAGCTCACCATTACTTTTGTGTTAAGTTCAGTGGTGATTTTTTATGCTTCAGATTACATTCCTTTTATGAGGGAATTGTCTTCTAATATAAAAATGATTATTGCCGTTTTATTTGGTGTTATTTTTGTTGCCAGGTCCCCTTCTTCAGCTATCGCAGTTATCAATGAGCTTCGTGCTAACGGACCGTTTACTAAAACTTCTATGGGAGTTACTGTAACAATAGACGTATTAGTAATTGTTCTGTTTGCTATCTGTTTTGCTGTTGCAAAAGCCGTAATTAATGGTGAAGAAATAGGTTTTACTTTCTTGATGTTTTTAGTACTTGAACTTGTTTTATCCTTTGCTTTAGGAATTGTTTTAGGTAAAATACTTCAAGTTCCATTATCGCTAAAATTTAAAGGTTATATCAAAGGAATATTTATAATAGTCTTGGGTTTTGGTGCTTATGTTTTGGCTGCATTTGTAAAAGACCACACCGAAAGTTTCTTTAATCACGAGATTATTTTAGAACCTTTACTAATCTGTATTATTGCTAGTTTTTATGTAACTAATTACACTAAAAACAGAATTGAGTTTATTGAATTACTCGAAAAGATAAGCCCAACCATCTATATAATATTCTTCACCTTAACAGGAGCATCACTATCGCTTCATACATTAGTTGAAGTGTTTTGGATTGCCTTGGTATTATTTGCATTGCGATTAATAACGATGGTTTTAGGTGGGGTTTTTGGAGTGTTTGCTGCAAAAGACGAGAAAAAATATACATTTATTTCGTGGATGCCTTATGTTACTCAAGCGGGAGTTGCACTAGGTTTAACAACTATTATTGCTGCAGAGTTCCCCGAATGGGGATATGAGTTTCAGACCATTATTATTGCCATTATTGTAATCAATCAATTAATTGGTCCGCCTCTTTTTAAATATGCGATTAATTTGTTGGGGGAAAGTCATTTAAAACATAAAATGCCTGATTATGATGGAGTAAGAGACGCGGTGATATTCGGATTAGAAAGTCAATCTATTGCATTGGCAGGTTCTTTAAAAGGTCACGGTTGGACTCCAAAAATCGTAGCTGTTACTAACGAGAAGGTAGATAACACCAATGATATTCAAGTGGTTTGTATTAAAGACATTTCGTTAAAATCTATCGAATCACTTCATCTAGAAAATGCGGAAGCAATTGTCTGTTTGATGTCTGATAAGGAAAATTACGACATTTCTGAATTGGTATATGAATACGTTGGTACCAAAGATATTATTGTTCGTTATAATGGCTCTCGTCATTTCTTGGAAAAATTTAATGAATTAGGAGTTCGGATTATGGATCCTTCTTCGGCTATGATTAATCTACTGGATCATTTTGTGCGTTCTCCAAATGCCACTTCTATCCTACTTGGTTTAGATACATCGCAGGATTCTATTGATGTGGAAGTAAGAAACAAAGACATTCACGGAATTACGCTTCGCGATTTACGTTTTCCAACCGATGTAATTGTGCTGTCTGTAGTACGAAAAGGTCAAGTAATAATTTCGCACGGATATACTAGATTACGTCTGGGCGATATCGTAACTTTGGTGGGAACAATTCAGAGTTTAGAAAATGTACGTTTTAAACTAGAATCTTAATAAAATCACAAGGTTTTGTCCCTATTCTTCCAATTAATTACCTTTGCAAACTTATGAAGTTATACCCTATTGAAGCGGGAAATTTTAAACTCGATGGAGGCGCTATGTTTGGCGTTGTTCCAAAGTCACTTTGGTCTAGAACCAATCCTGCAGATTCCAACAACATGATTGATATTGCAGCACGTTGCCTGTTAATCGAAAACGGTGACCGACTCACGTTAATCGATACTGGAATGGGTAATAAACAATCCGATAAGTTTTTTGGTTATTACTTTCCTTGGGGAGATTATACTTTGGAAAGTTCCTTAAAAAAACATGGATTTCATAAAGATGACATTACCGATGTTTTTCTAACTCATTTACATTTTGATCATTGTGGTGGAGCGGTTCAATGGAACGACAAACGAACTAGTTACGAGCCTGCCTTCAAAAATGCAAATTACTGGTCCAATGAACGTCATTGGAATTGGGCAACAAAACCCAATCGTAGAGAAAAAGCTTCCTTTCTTTCTGAAAATATTTTACCCATGCAAGAAAGTGGTCAACTAAAATTTGTAGGAGATCCTGCAGAATGTTTTTCAGAACAAAATGAATTAGACTTCGGAATATTTTTCGCAGATGGACACACCGAAAAACAAATGATTCCCCATATTGATTACAAAGGAAAAAAGATTGTGTTTATGGCAGATTTATTACCAACTGCTGGGCATTTACCACTTCCATTTGTGATGGGATACGATACTAGACCTTTATTAACCATGCCTGAAAAAGAAAAACTCTTGAATATGGCAGCCGATCATAATTACTATTTATTTTTAGAGCACGATGCTCACAACCCGATTATAACCGTAAAACACACAGAAAAAGGGGTTCGCCTCAACGAGTGTTTTACTATTGATGAATTTTTTAATTAAAACAAAAATGAGAATTTTAAAACCTTTATTTTTTGCAACAGCTTCCGCTTTAATTTTAGCAAGTTGTGGTAGTAGTGTAGCTCCTCTTACTTCTACACCTATCGGAAACATTGACAGCCAACCTTTAAAAATTGGAGACATTAGTGATGACCAATTAAAGTCTTGGAGTTATACAGATTTAGTTACAGATACCATTCCTGGAATGAGTGTTAACAAAGCTTATGCTGAGTTAATACCAACACTTGGTGAAGGAAC
>JASFZG010000003.1:0-20336 GCA_046055745.1 Flavobacteriaceae bacterium
GTTGGTGATCGGCAATTCGAAACCGTTTTTGTAACTGCCTATAATCAATATGCTTTAGATGCTTTAAATGCACATGCTTCCTATTATTTACTGAAGCCAATTTCTATAGATAAATTAATTGAAGCGGTAGATTATGTTTCAGAAATTAAAGAAAAAGAAAATAGCCTACAACAAACCATATTAAAACCTGTAAATACTCAAGTAGTTGGAAAAATAACTATACCACAGCAAAATGGGTTCGAAATTTTGGAAGTTAAAGACATATTGTATTGCCAAGCAGATGATAATTACACAAAAATATTTTTAAAAGACACTAAAAAATTAGTAAGTAAAACGCTCAAATATTTTGAAGATATTCTTTCTGAAAACGGATTTGCAAGAGTTCATAAATCCTATTTAGTGAATGTAAACCAAATTGTAGAATACAAAAAAGGTAAAGGAGGAAGTGTGGTACTGTCTTCAGGTAAACAAATAATGGTTAGCCCTTCTCGTAAAAAAGAATTGCTTTCATATTTTAAATAAAACTATTCTTTTAGGCTTGGTAATAAGTCCAAAGTTACTTCATCTTTATTAAAGGTTACTTTCATAGTTTGGTACGTCCAAACATCGCCATTCTTTTCGGCAATCACTAATAAATCTGCTTCACCATTTGGTCCTTTTACAGGAATCTTTAAATCAGCTGTTCCGTTTCCATTTTCATAATTGATACTGCCTTGAAACATGCCATTAGCCTCGATCGGTTCTCCTAGCTTTTCAATAACTAATTCGTT
Source organism: Flavobacteriaceae bacterium (assembly GCA_046055745.1). GTDB lineage: Bacteria > Bacteroidota > Bacteroidia > Flavobacteriales > Flavobacteriaceae > Marifrigoribacter. The sequence goes on from JASFZG010000003.1 coordinate 771, forward strand.
TGTCATAAGATTTTCCATCCCTACAGAATAAGGTACAGAATCTTTAAACATACTGGTTACTTCAGAAACCATGGCTGTAAAAAGCAATACAATTGTAACGATAATAGGTAAACAACCAAAAGTAGGCACTGCCCATTTCCAATTTCTGCCAAACCAATTTTTTTGTTTTTTGTCTTCTTCCATGGTATTAGATTTTAAGCGATACTTTTTCGTAAAAGTATGCTATAAATTTAAACTATTAAATTTTATTTTCGCCCGCTTATAACTAGCTATGAAAAATCATTTTACCATTATTTTGACTTTGTTTTTTTGGACAATATTATTCTCACAAGAAACTCCTTCCGAAGAAAAATTAGAGGAAGTGATAATCACTTCTAGTAGAATTGATTTGCTTTTTTCTGAAAACTCCAGAACGATTATTGCAATTTCTTCCGAAGAAATAAAAAATAGTACAGCAACCAACGTTGCAGATTTATTGCAAACTGTTGCAGGTGTTGATATTAGAAAAAGAGGAATAGACGGAATGCAGTCCGATATTTACATTCGTGGAGGTAATTTTAATCAAACGCTTATTTTGATTGATGGATTTAAAACGGAAGATCCTCAAACGGGACATCACACCATGAATATGATGGTTCCACTCGAAAACATTGAACGTATTGAAATTATTAAAGGACCTGCAGCAAGAATTTATGGTCAGAATGCTTTTTCGGGAGCGATTAATATTGTTACCAAAAAGAAAGTTCATCAAAAATTAAAAGCAGTTATAGGTAGCGGGTCTTTTAATAAAGTAAATACAGGTGTTACCGCAGCAACTAATTTCGAAAAATCAAATCATTTTGTAAATTTTGAATATAATAGTAGTGATGGTTACCGGGATAATACCGATTATGAAAATTTGAATTATTTTTTGAAAAGTAGTATCCACACAAAAAACCAGTCAATAGATATAATTGCCACTTTTATAGATAGAAAATTTGGAGCAAATAACTTTTACACCAATAATCCAGATTTTAATGAGTATGAAGAAACACAAACAAGCTTAGTGGGTATTTCTACTTCTTTTGTTAAAAATAATTGGACATTTAAACCTAAAATATATTGGAAAAGAGGGCAGGATATGTTCTTATTAAAAAGAGAAGACCCAAGTTTTTCTCGAAATTTTAATATTTCAAATAAGGTAGCAATAGAGATGAATTCATCATACAAATCAACTCTTGGAATTACCGGAATTGGAGTTGATGTTTCAGAAACAACTTTGTCTAGTAATAATCTAGGAGATCAAAATAGGACTGCTGCGAATATGTTTATAGAACATAGATTTTTATTATTTGATAAACAATTAGATATAACTCCTGGTGCATCATTGAATTATTATTCAGATTTTGATTTTCAATTTTTACCTGGCTTGGATGTAGGTTATAAGTTTTCAAATAACTTTAAAATCTACGGAAACATTGGTTATACCTATCGGGTGCCTACTTATACAGAACTTTACATTAGTATTCCTAATTTCCTCTCGGGGAATTCAGAATTACAACCTGAAAAAGCTTTATCGGAAGAAATAGGTGTAAAATATACCTTTCAGAAAATGGAATTTACGGGAGCTTTTTTCAGAAAAGACGCAGAAGATTTAATAGATTATATTAAAGAAACAGAAGATAGCCCGTTGTTTGTCGCTCAAAATTTACGTAAAATCTCAACAACGGGTTTTGAGTTATCAGTAGCTTATAAATTTTTGCTGTTTAATAATCCACAGCGTTTAAATCTGGGCTATACTTTTTTAGAAGACGACTATAATGAAACCTATGTTTTTGCTTCAAGATATTTGATAGATACATCCATCAAACATCATTTTACAGCGCTTTTTGATTTTACCATTGCTAAATTAATAAAACCAAGCATCACCTATAAATTTGTTGAACGACCCACAAATTCATATTCAATAGTAGATGCAAAAATTTCTACTGAAATAAAATCATTCTCATTATTCTTAGTTGGAAATAATATTTTTAATACAGAATATTCAGAAAAAGACAATGTTCCAATGCCAAAAGGAAATTTGGAATTTGGACTGAGTTATACATTTCAATAAATAAAATAAATACCAGATACCATATTGTAAGATTTACATTTTTTAGTATCTTTCCTAAGAATAATAAAACTGTTATTTTATGGAAGAATGGTATGTGTCTCTTTCTGGTTTTGAAAGAGTTTATTGGATAGTTGCATTGGCAGCATCAGTGATTTTTCTTATATTAATTGCACTTACATTTATCGGTGGTGATGTTGATGACCTTGGGGATGTAGACGCTGAAATTGATGGAGATACTGGTATTGATTTTCAATTTTTAACACTCAAAAATCTTATTGGATTTTTTACCATTTTTGGTTGGTCTGGTATTGCAGCAATGGCTGAGGGAATGTCTCATAATATGACTATGATTATTTCGGTAATTAGTGGTTTGGCTATGATGACTGCAATGGCAGCGCTTTTTTACTATATGAGTAAATTAACCAATAGCGGAACGCTTAAAATGAAAAATGCGCTTGGAAACATCGGAGAAGTATACCTAACCGTTGGCGCTAATCGTTCTAGTATCGGAAAAGTACAAATAAAAGTTCAAGGGGCACTTCGTGAATTGGAAGCTCTTACAGACGAAAATGAAGATTTAAAACAAGGAACAGTGATTATTGTTACCGAAGTATCTTCTAACGGAATTCTTATAATTAAAAAATCTTAAAATGAACATATTAAATTTACTACCCCTTCAAGTAGAAACATTCGCAGGCCTTTTTGTAACTGGTTTTGTCATCTTATTTTTCTTTATCATCATTATCTCTTTTATTAGAAGGTACAAACGCTGTCCTTCCGATAGAATATTAGTGGTTTATGGAAAAGTTGGTGATGGAAATTCAGCCAAATGTATTCACGGTGGCGCGGCTTTTATTTGGCCAGTAATACAAGATTATCAGTTTTTGGATTTAACTCCAATTTCTATTGAAGTGAATTTAGTTAATGCATTAAGTAAGCAAAACATTCGTGTAAATGTACCGTCTCGATTCACTATTGGTATAACTACAGAACCTGGAGTAATGCAAAACGCAGCAGAACGTTTATTAGGTTTGGGGCAGGAAGAAATTCAGGATTTAGCGATGGAAATTATCTTTGGTCAGTTGCGTTTGGTAGTAGCATCTATGGATATTGAAGAGATAAACTCAGATAGAGATAAATTTTTAACCAATATTTCTAACAGTGTTGAATCGGAACTTAAAAAAGTTGGATTGAAGCTAATCAACGTGAATATCACAGATATTGTTGATGAATCTGGATATATTGAAGCTTTAGGAAAAGAAGCGGCTGCTCACGCAATTAATGCGGCACGTAAATCGGTTGCTGAAAAAAATAGAGATGGTTCTATTGGTGAAGCTAACGCAAAACAGGATGAACGCACCCAGGTTTCAGCGGCAAATGCAAAAGCAGTAGAAGGTGAAAATATTGCAAAAATTGAAGTAGCAAATTCAGATTCATTACGTCGTCAGCGAGAAGCGGAAGCGGAAAGAATTGCAATCGCTTCAGAAAAAGTACAAGCAGCAAAAGCATTGGAAGAATCTTATATTGCTGAAAAAGAAGCGGAAATTACACGTGCTGAAAGAGAACGTAGTACTCAATTAGCCGATATTATTATTCCTGCTGAAATAGACAAAAAGAAAGTTGAAATTGATGCGGAAGCGGAAGCGGAACAAACCAGACGATTGGCAAAAGGGGAAGCAGATGCAATCTTATTTAAAGCACAAGCTGAAGCACAAGGTATTTACGAAGTATTGACAAAGCAAGCACAAGGTTTTGATCAAATTGTGAAGGCGGCAGGTGATAACACCAAAGATGCTGTACTTTTATTAATAGCCGATAAACTTCCAGAAATTGTAAAAATGCAATCGGAAGCAATTAAAAATATTAAAATCGATAAAATTACGGTTTGGGAAAACGGAAGTGCTAAAGATGGAAAAACGGCTACTTCTAATTTTATATCGGGAATGTATAAATCGGTACCACCACTTCAAGAAATGTTTACAATGGCAGGAATGGAGCTTCCAGAATATTTAAAAGGAAAAGATATCACTGCAAAAACAACAAATGATTCTACCGAGGAAGAATAATATTGATATTATTTAAGACAGCTGAAAAATGCTTTTACAAGACATACCAAGAGTAAAAACAATTACAAAAAAGGAGTTTTTAGACAACTATTTTAAGCCACAAAAACCAGTTGTCATCGAAAATTTCATAGAAGATTGGCCCGCTTATTCCAAATGGAATTTAGACTATATGGCTGAGGTAGCTGGAGATAAAGAAGTGCCGTTATATGACGATCGTCCCGTTGATTATAAAGATGGTTTTAATGAGCCTCACGCTACGATGACAATGCGCGAATATGTTGCTTTACTGAAACGAGAACCTACTAAATTCCGTATTTTTTTATGGAATATCTTAAAAGAAGTACCACAGCTTAAAAACGATTTTAAGTTTCCAGATTTTGGATTGCGTTTAATGAAGAGTTTACCAATGCTTTTTTTTGGAGGAAGTGGCTCACATACTTTTATGCATATAGATATTGACTTAGCGAATATTTTTCATTTTCATTTTGAAGGTAAAAAACAAGCCATTCTTTTTAATCCAGATCAAACCAAGTATTTATATAAAATTCCACATTCATTAATTACAAGAGAAGATATTGACATCGAAAATCCAGACCTTAAAAAATGGCCAGCTTTAAAAAAAGCTACTGGTTGGAAGGGAGACTTAGAACATGGTAATATGTTGTATATCCCAGAAGGGTATTGGCATTATATGAAGTATATAACTCCAGGTTTCTCCATGAGTTTACGCGCCATTGCTCGAAATCCTAAAAACTTTAGTAAAGCTATTTATAATGTTTTTGTGATGCGACATTATGATAATTTAATGAGAAGAATAAAAGGACAAGCTTGGATTGATAGTAAAAATGAACAAGCGATAATAAATACACATCGTGCTTTAGGGATTAGTTAATCAGCTCCCTTGCTTTATCATAAATTAAGAAGCTTTCCCAACCACGATACAATAGATAATCGGCAAATTTCTTTCGTTTTTTTTGAAGGTTTTTTTCAGTCCTTAGTTGTAAAAAACGTTTTTCTGCAAGGGTATTAAAAGTATTAGTGTAATCTTCTTCAGAGATTTCTTTAAGCCCTAAGTCTATATTATATTTAGAAATGTCTCGCGTTTTTAATTCTCTTACAATTCTGATTTTCCCCCATTTTTTATGATTGAATTTCCCTCTTGCAAAAGCCTGTGCAAAACGAGATTCATTTAAAAAATTATGTTTCAATAAATGTAAAATGATAATTTCTTGTGCTTCAGGAATCATTTTCATTTCCCAAAGTTTTTGTTGCACTTCTTTATGGCAACGCTCTTGGTAAGCACAGTAACTTTCTAAACGAGAAGTTGCTTCTTCTACTGTGTATGTTTTTTGAGAGTAGTTATTCATTAAATCAAAGTTAATAAATTAGTGTGTCTTTTTTTCTGTGAATCCTTGTGTTACAATATTTAGAATAAGAAACGAATAGCACAAGTTTTTACTAATTAAATTAGAAACTATAAGCTGTCATAAATCCTTCAAAAAAACCACAAAAAAACCCTCCAAAGCCAAAGCTAAGAAGGGTGTTTTTAGGTTATGAAATCTTGTTGTCATCTTGGTCTACAAAATGATATTCAAGATATGTGTAAGCATCTCTTGGTTGTATTGTTATCCATTTTTTGTGCTCCATAAACCATTTGGCACGCACTGATGGAAAACCTTTTGTTAAAAAGGCCGCTATAAAAGGATGTGTGTTTAAAATAATCTTTTTATAGTCTTTATCGAGTAGATGTTTAATCTCCTCATTCATTTTGTTCACCAAAACTATTGGTGCTTCAATCTCGGTATTCTGTCCGGCATTTGGATTTTCTTCCCGAGTTTTAATGTTCATTTCTGGTCTAACGCGTTGTCTTGTTATTTGTATTAAACCAAACTTACTTGGGGGTAGTATTTTATGTTTTGCACGATCATCGCTCATTTCTTCACGCATGTGATCGTATAATTTTTTTCGGTTGGCAGCTGCTGCCATATCGATAAAATCTATTACAATAATACCTCCCATATCACGCAAGCGCAATTGTCTTGCTACTTCTGTTGCAGCGATTAAGTTTACTTCTAATGCGGTATCCTCTTGATTGTTTGATTTGTTACTTCGGTTACCACTGTTGACGTCAATTACATGCAATGCTTCGGTATGTTCGATCACTAAGTAAGTTCCCTTACTTCCTGAAACCGTTCTTCCAAAGGCAGTTTTGATTTGACGTTCAATCCCAAATTTTTCAAATAAGGGTGTTTTAGAATCGTAAAACTTAACAATATTCTCTTTCTTAGGTGCAATTTGTTGCACATAATCTTTAATTTGTAAGTAGAGTGTTTCGTCGTCTATATAAATAGAAGAAAACGAATCGTTAAAGATGTCCCTAATAATGGAGGCACCTCTATTTAACTCACTTAACACCTTTGATGGCAGGTGTGCGCCTCGTAACTTTTTACACATCGCGTTCCAGCGATCCATAAGGTTTTCTAGATCTCTATCGAGTTCAGCTACTTTTTTACCCTGGGCTACAGTTCGTATAATAACTCCAAATCCTTTAGGTTTTATGCTTGTTACCAAACGTTTTAACCTGTCTTTTTCTTCTTTAGATTCTATTTTTTGTGAAATAGAAACTCTATCTGAAAAGGGAACTAAAACAATATAACGCCCAGCTATTGAAAGCTCGGAACTTATTCTAGGTCCTTTTGTGGAAATGGGTTCTTTTACAATCTGAACCAATGTCGATTGATTGGACTTTAGTACATGATTTATACCTCCGTTTTTATCAATATCTTTTTCAAATGGGAAATCTTTTAAAGAATAATCTTTAAGTTTACCTGTGCTTACACTTTTAACGAATTTCAAAAGGGAAGCAACTTTAGGCCCTAAATCATGATAATGCAAAAAAGCATCTTTCTCATAACCTACATTTACAAATGTAGCATTTAGTCCCGGAACAATTTTTCGAGTTTTGGCGATAAACACATCACCAACCGAAAACTTGTTATCGTCTTCTTCTTTATGTAATTCAATTAGTTTTCCATCTTTTAAAAGGGCAAAATCAACTGATTGCGAACCAGATCTAATAAATAATTCGTAGTTCACGTTTCATTAATTTTTATCCATCCCATTCCGAATTAACGGCCTTGAGACAAATGGATTAAACAATAATTTATCACAGGTTTTTGTTATTCCATAATATTTATGGAAAAAACCCGTCGAAATCAATTAGTTATAATAACCAATCAATTCCATTTTCAAAGAACTTTAATTGATTCCTGTACCGATTGGTAAGGAATTTAAATAAAGAAGTAGTTCTTAGAACTACTTCTTAGTTTTGTGGCGATTAGCACGACTTCTTTTCTTTCTTTTGTGAGTAGAAATCTTTGCTCTTTTTCTTTTTTTACCGCTTGGCATAGAAAATACTTTTTAATATCCTGAAACTAATCAAGATGGGTTATTATTTTACCTTTACGTTTGTCTTAACACCTTCTACAAATACTTTTGCAGGCTTAAAAGCAGGGATGTTATGTGCAGGGATTTTGATAGTTGTGTTTTTTGAAATATTTCTTCCAGTTTTTTCAGCTCTTTTCTTTACGATAAAGCTTCCGAAACCTCTTAAATATACATTGTCACCACCTTCTAAAGAGTTTTTCACTTCACTCATAAAGGTTTCAACTGTAGCTTGTACATCTCCTTTTTCCATTCCTAATTTGTCTGAAATTTTTGCTACGATATCTGCTTTCGTCATTCTGATATTATTTTAATATTAATAAATTTTCTTTTTTCAAGACGGCAAATATAAGCATTTAAATTTCAAAAAATCAATCCTTAAACCATTAAAATTTAATTAGATAAAGGCTAATTTAGTCAAATGCCAAAAACAAGTTCAGATTTCAGTAAAAAACTCATAGCGTGGTATTTAGAATACAAAAGAGACTTGCCTTGGAGGGCAACGAAATCTCCGTATCACATTTGGCTTTCCGAAATTATGCTTCAGCAAACTCGAGTTGCTCAAGGATTGCCTTATTACCTGTCGTTTATTTCTGAATTTCCTACCGTTTTTGACCTTGCAAATGCTTCGGAAGAGAAAGTTCTAAAACTTTGGCAAGGGCTAGGTTATTATTCTCGTGCTCGGAATTTACATACAACAGCTAAGTATATTTCAGAAGAATTAAACGGCGTGTTTCCTACAAATTATATAGATTTATTAAAACTGAAAGGAGTAGGAGATTATACCGCCAGTGCTATCGCATCTATATGTTATAATGAAGCAACCGCAGTGGTAGATGGGAATGTATATCGAGTTTTAGCAAGAATTTTTGGAATTTCTACTCCTATAAATAGTGCTGAAGGAATAAAGGAATTCAAAAAATTAGCACAATTATTTTTGCCTTCGGAAGAAATTGGAACTTACAACCAAGCGATAATGGAACTTGGAGCACGACAATGTAAGCCTCAAAATCCAGATTGTAATTCCTGTATTTTTAATGATCGTTGTGAAGCCCTTCAGAAGAAAAAAGTTTCAGAATTACCTGTAAAACTAAAAAAGACAAAAGTTAAGAAAATCTACTTTAATTACATGGTAGTTCTTTCAGAAGAAAATAAAACCATACTTCAACAAAGAACAGGAAAAGGGATTTGGCAACAGTTGTATGAATTTCCATTGATTGAAGCTTCAGAAGAAATTAATTTGGAATCCCTTCAGAAAACAAACGAGTATCAAGAATTGAATAAAAAATATAGTATTAATTCTACTACTATATATAATGACAAGCTGATCGTTCATAAATTATCGCATCGTCATTTATATACGCGGTTTTGGATTGTAGAAACTTCAGCAGTTATAAAGAATGGAGTTTCGCATGATGAAATCACCAAATATCCAGTTCCGATTTTGATAGGTAATTTTATTTCTGAGTTTTTTGAAAGTAAAGATTCTACACAAAAACAAAAAAAATAGTTATATTTAAATTTCAAAATCTAACTTTGCAGCTTAAATATTATTAAAAAATGAGTGGTACAATAAATAAAGTAATGCTGATTGGGCATACAGGAGACGATGTAAAAATGCATTATTTTGAAGGTGGAGGAAGTATTGGTAATTTTCCGTTAGCAACTAACGAAACCTACACAAACAGAACCACTGGCGAAAAAGTGAGTAATACCGAATGGCATAATATTGTAGTAAGAAACAAGGCTGCCGAAATCTGTGAAAAATACCTTAAAAAAGGGGATAAGGTTTATATTGAAGGACGTTTAAAAACCAGAAAATGGCAAGATGCAGAAGGTAAAGATCGTTATACTACAGAGATTCACTGTACAGATTTTACCTTTTTAAGTCCCAAAGTTGAAGGAGGAAATGAGCCTACATCTGAAGGGTCTGCCACTCCGTTTTAACGAAACTAATTTTTAATTTTGGATATAGAACCTCCCAGTTTATTTTTAGTCATACTTTTAAATGCAAGCCATATTACTAGCATTGTAATATTAATGGTGTTATTGGTTTGTTCTGCTTTAATATCTGGAGCCGAAGTAGCTTTTTTCTCTTTATCTGCCACTGATTTTGAAGAAGAAACTTCAGAAAAAGGACTTCCAAGAAAATTAGAGATTGTTCAAAAATTACTTTCAAAACCTAAAAAATTATTAGCAACTATATTAGTGGCTAATAATTTTATTAACATTGCGATTGTTCTTTTATTTGCTTCTTTAGGAGAGCTAATGTTCTCCACAATTAGCACCAATTATTATGGTGTAAATCTTCGCTTTATTACTGAAGTTGGAGTAGTAACTTTTGTGATTTTACTTTTTGGTGAAATCCTTCCAAAGGTATATGCAAGTAGAAAAAGCGTTCAGTTTTCGATGTTTATGGCATATCCTCTTTCGGTTTTAGATAAGTTGTTAACTCCTTTGAGCAGCCCGATGCAGGCTGGAATTCAGTTTATAGAAAAGAAGTTTGGAAATCAAAAAACAAATATGAGTGTTGATCAATTGTCGCAAGCTTTGGAGCTTACCTCGGATGAAGACAAACAAAACGAAGATCATAAAATTTTACAAGGCATTGTAACTTTTGGGAACACAGATACCAAGCAGGTAATGAAACCTAGAATGGATATTTTTGCTTTAAACGAAAACGAAACATACGAAGCTATAATGCCAGAAATTATGGAGAATGGCTATTCTCGTATTCCTGTTTTTAAGGAAAATATCGATACCATTTCAGGAATCCTTTATGTAAAAGATTTAATGCCTTATATAGATGTAAAAGATTTTGATTGGAATACACTTTTGCGAAAACCTTATTTTGTTCCTGAAAATAAAAAGCTTGATGATTTGCTAAATGAATTTAAAGAAATGCATACGCATATGGCAATTGTGGTGGATGAATATGGCGGCACCAGTGGGCTTATTACTTTAGAAGATATCATTGAAGAGATTGTTGGAGAAATTAGCGATGAGTTTGACCATGAAGATTTGGTGTTTTCGAAATTGGACGATAATACGTTTATATTTGAAGGAAAAACACCTCTAAAAGATTTTTACAAAGCAATAAAAGTTAAAGATAATTCTTTGTTTGAAGTCGATAAAGGAGAAGCGGAAACATTAGCAGGTTTTATTTTAGAAATCACTAAAGGCTTTCCGAAAAAAGGCGAGGTACTAAACTTTCATCATTTTACGTTTACAGTGGAAGGATTCGAAAATAAACGAATCAGTCAAATTAAATTTTCTATAAAAAATTAGTATGCGTATTCTGTTGGTTCTTTTTGCTTTTATGTTGTTTATTTCTTGTGCAGATGAAGTGGTTATTAAGCCAAAATCACAATTACGATTGGAATATCCAAATCCAAATTACGAAAAAATATTACTTGATTTTCCTTATAATTTTCAGAAAAACAAAGTAGCGAACTTACAATTAAAGAGAAATTTCGGACTCAATTTAGAGTACCCAAATATGAAGGCCACAGTCTATATGACCTACCAAAAAGTTAATAAAAACAATTTAGACTCCTTGCTTCGTGATGCTCAAAAATTAGCTTACGATCACGCTATTAAAGCGGAAAGTATTCCCGAACAACCTTTCGTGAATCCAGATGAAAATGTGTACGGAATGTTTTATATGATCAATGGAAACGCAGCAACTCAGGCCGAGTTTTACATCACCGATAGTATTCGTCATTTTGTGACTGGTGCTTTGTATTTTGAAGCTAAACCAAATTTCGATTCCATTTACCCTGCCGTGGTTTACCTCAGAAAAGATATGCGACGTATTTTGGAAACCTTAAAGTGGAATATTGAAAAGAATTGATTAATAAAATAGAAGAGTTGAGTTAATAGTCTTCGTGTTGTTGTTTATTAAAAGACACAAAGTAATCTATCATTTTAATCTTGATTAAATCAGCTCTAAAAAATTAGAATTCAGCCTTGGAAACTCTTTTATGAATTCTGGAAATGTATCTGAATTAGATTTCTTTATAAATTGTTTTACAATCATTATAGATGCTATAGTAATCTCGGTGTTGAATTTTTTATCTTTGTCAAAAACTATATAAAATTTTTTTATTTGCTCACAAGTGTTTTTACAAGCTTGCGCTGAGCCGTATTTTTTTATATGAATCCAAGCTAAACGGATATGAGCTTCGTGATTAAAATATGAGGGATTGAAAGTGCATTCTCTAAATTGTTTTTCAAATTCTGAATCTGATAAAGATAAGTGTTTCTGCATGTTTAATATAAAAAAATAAAGGTATAAAAAAACCATTTCAAAAATGAATTGAAATGGTTTTAAATTATAAAAAATCCTGTTTTTACAGGAATTAACTATGCTTTATCAGCACAACAAGCTTTCTTACAGTCTTTTTTACAAGCTGCCATTTTCTCACTGTGATTTGCTCCCATAGAAGCTTTGTCACCTTTCATCATTTTACATTCTTTCTTGCTTTTTCCTTTACAAGACGCTTTATCTTTTCCGGAGCATTCTTTTTTATCCTTAGCTTTACAAGACGCTTTGTCGCCCATCTTGCAATCTTTCATTCCTTTTTTACATTCTTTCCCTTCGTGATTACATTTTTTCTTGTCGTCACCAGCTTTTGCTCCGTCTGTAGAAAAAGATTCTACAGTCTTCATATTGTTTACAGAATATTTGTCACTTGTTGTAGTAACCGTTTCTTCTAATGAAGTTGTAGTTACAGAAGCTTCATCATATTCTACCATTGCTAATTTATTATCAAAGTCTACGGTTGCAGATTTTACACCTTCCATTTCAGAAAGTTTCTTTTCAATTGTTTTTGCACAACCAATTGCACAAGTCATTCCTTCGATATTAAATTCTGCTTTTGCTAGTTTTGCATCTGCAGCAATTTCTTTTTTAGTAGTTACTTCTGCTGTTTCAACAGTTTTTACTTGTGGCTCTGTTTCGTTTTTACAAGACCATAATGTTACTGTGAATAAAGCAATTCCTAAAGCTAATTTTAAAATTTTCATAATTATTTATCTAATTTAATTTCAGCAAAAATAACAATAGTTCTCACTTATTAAATTTAATAGTGACATTTTTGCAAAACATTTAACATCAGATCCTTTAGAATGAGTAAAAAATGGGCATATTTATTAATACTTTCTCTAATTTGGGGGAGTTCTTTTATATTAATAAAAAAGGCTTTAATTGGGTTTACACCTTTGCAATTAGGATCCTTACGGATTATCGTTTCAGGATTCATTTTATTTGCTGCTGGATTTAAAAGTTTCAAACATCTTACCAAGAATAATTTTAAATGGATTGCAGTTTCAGGATTACTGGGAACTTTCTTTCCGGCTTTTCTTTTTGCTTATGCCGAGACTGAAATAGACAGCGCTATTGCTTCCATATTAAACTCCATTGTACCTATAATGACCATCGTTTTTGGAATGGTACTCTTTAAAATTCTTTCGTCTCGAAAACAAATAATAGGTGTGATTATAGGTTTTATTGGAACGGTTTTGCTGATTACAAACGGAGCAAGTATTAATCCAGATCAGAACTATTGGTATGCTTTTTTGGTTATCATAGCGACTTTTATGTATGCAATGAATATTAATATTATTAAACGGCATCTTCAAAATGTTCCTGCTGTTGCCATTGCAGTTGGTAATTTTGCGGTGATAATTATTCCTGCTTTTATTGTATTAATATTTTCAGGTTTTTTCACTTCAGAAGTAATACAAGGACCTGATTTTTCGATGTCTATAGTATATATTGTATTACTTTCTTTGTTTGGAACCGCTATTGCTAAAGTGCTTTTCAATAAACTGGTTCAGATTTCAACGCCTGTTTTTGCATCTTCAGTAACTTATATAATGCCGATAATCTCAGTTACTTGGGGCTTAATGGATGGAGAAAGTTTTAGTATTTGGCAAGCATTAGCAACTGGAATTATATTAATTGGAGTCTATTTGGCAAACTCCAAACGCTAAGGGGGTTAACGTATTTATTTTTTCAGAAAAACGGTTTGCTATTTTAGTATTAAGTCCTATATTTGCACCCGCCTTCGAGTAAGGCAAAATTAATAATAATAAAATTTAAACGAAACGTTATGTTCGCAATTGTAGAAATAGCAGGGCAGCAATTTAAAGTTGCAAAAGACCAAAAAGTCTTTGTACACCGTTTAGCAACAGAAGAAGGAAAGAAAATATCTTTCGATAATGTTCTTATGTTAAGCGATGGAGGCAAAGTAACTATTGGCGCCCCAGCTATCGACGGAGCTCAAGTAGGAGCAAAAGTCATTAAGCACCTTAAAGGTGATAAAGTTATTGTATTCAAGAAAAAGAGAAGAAAAGGATACAGAGTAAAAAATGGTCACAGACAAGCACTTACTGAAATAGTAATTGAAAGTATTGTTGGATCTGGAGCTAAAAAAGCTACACCAAAGAAAGAAGTGAAACCTGCTGCTCCAAAAACGGAAGCTAAGGTAGAAACTACGGGAACTGATGTTAGTTCAATGACTGTTGCTGAATTAAAAGCAATGGCTAAAGAACAAGGAGTTTCTGGGTATACATCAATGAAGAAAGCTGAACTAATAGTTGCTTTAAGTTAATTTTTTAATATTTAAAACGTAAGAAAATGGCACATAAAAAAGGAGTTGGTAGTTCGAAGAATGGTAGAGAATCAGAATCAAAACGTTTAGGCGTTAAGATATTTGGTGGACAAGCTGCTATTGCTGGAAACATTATCATAAGACAAAGAGGTAACACACATTTTCCAGGTGAAAATGTATATGGTGGAAAAGATCATACTTTACACGCAAAAGTGGATGGTGTTGTAAAATTCACTAAAAAGAGAAATAATAAATCATACGTTTCTATCGTACCTTTCGAGGCTTAAGAAACTAAATTTTATCATATTTATAAACCTTCAGCTGGAAACAGTTGGAGGTTTTTTTGTTTATTTGAATTTGTTTAAAGTAATAATTGTAATTTTATTCTCTAAACTATTTATAATGAAAAAACTATTTATTGGACTCTTCGCAATTTCTATTTTCCTTTTAGCTGAAGTAAATACCTACGCTCAAGAAATTACTAAATACGATTATCTGGAAGTGATTGTTATTCAGAAAATGAATAATAGCGGAAAGATAAAACGTATAAAGGTGGAAGATCAGCAATCTTTGGTTGGAAAAATTATTACCATAAAAGAATTGGAAGCGATTAAAGCTACTTCGGATTTATTGAACTATATGAATGCTCATAATTGGGAATATATAGATAGAAAGGCAATTACTGAAGAGAGAGAACCTATTTGGATGAGTTATCTTTTTCGGAAACAGAAATTATAATAATAAAAAAATGCCTTTAAGTGTAAAATTTAAAGGCATTTCCATAATAATTCAAATTTAAAAATGGTTAGGGTAAAGCGATAATGGTTTTACCTTTTCTTTGGAATATTTTCTGCTCCATTAATTCCTTTTTATTCTTTAAAGTATAGCCAGCAACTTGTTCTTTGTTATCATTTTTTATAGAAGCCCCAGCTCCGCAAGATGATAATGAAACTATAAAACATATAGTTACTGCTATGTAAATAAATTTTTTCATGTGAGGTTATTAATTCATTACAACAGTACAAACTTATAAAGTACGAAAAGTACTACCAAAAGTTTTAGTTGTAATAGGGGGAATACTCGTTAAAATGCACAAATTTTCAATTAATATTTTCTGAAAAAACGAACAAATCACTTAAGCGATTAAATAAGTTTTTAAACGGTGCTTTTTTGAAGTATGTTTATGGTAAATAATTAATATATGAGGATAAAACAATAATTTCGTTGAACGACATTAATTATTATCATATTCATATTGTAGGAAAATACATACAAATAAAATAAAAATGTGATTTTATTGATTTTTGTCTAATAATTCTTCAAGAAATTCTCGGGAATTAGAAAGTCTAGGAATTTTATGTTGCCCTCCTAATTTGTCATTCTTTTTAAGCCAATCTTTAAATAGGTTTTTTCGAGCAACGTGAATTGTTGGAAAATTTAAAGTTGTATTGCGAAATCGTTTGGCTTCATAATCGCTATTTGTTTCTTGTAAAAAAGCATCTAACATTTGTTTAAAAGTATTAACATCGTCAGGTTGTTTTTTAAATTCAATAATCCATTCATGAGCTCCTTTTTCTTTTCCTTCCATAAAAATAGGGCCGGCGGTATAATCAACAATTTCAGAATGCGTTAATTTTGATGCTTTCCGAAGTGCCATTTCAGCATTTTCAATAATCAGCTCTTCACCAAACACATTAATATGATGCTTGGTTCTTCCTGTTACTTTTATTCTAAAAGGATTGATGGAAGTAAAACGAACCGTATCACCAATTTTATAACGCCATAATCCAGCGTTGGTGGTAATGACAATCGCATAGTTTTTTCCTAATTCAACTTCAGCTAAAGGGATTACTTTCTCTTCGAAAGTATCATAATTTTCCATTGGAATGAATTCATAGAAAATCCCATAATCCAACATCAACAATAATTCTTTACTTGTATTTCTATCTTGAATAGCAAAAAATCCTTCTGAAGCATTGTAGGTTTCATAATAGCGAAAACTATTTTTAGGCAATATTTTTTTATACTGTTCTACATAAGGATCAAAACTCACACCTCCGTGAAAATATACTTCTAGGTTTGGCCAAACATCAAATAGATTGTCTTTTCCAGTAGTTTCAATTACATTATTAAGTAAAACCAATAGCCAAGAAGGAACACCTAAAAGGCTGGTCACGTTTTCATTTCTGGTTTCATCGACGATGGCTTGCATTTTATATTCCCAATCCGACATCAACGAAACTTCATTACTAGGTGTACTACTATATTCTGCCCAAAAAGGCATATTGTCGATTAAAATTGCCGAAAGATCTCCGAATACCGTTCCGTTTTGTTCGTAGAGTTCTTTACTTCCACCGAGACGCAAACTTTTTCCTAAAAATAATTCGGATTCTGGATTATTGTTGAGGTATAAACACAATAAATCCTTGCTCGCAGCATAATGACAATCCTCTAAAGACTCTTCACTAACCGGTAAAAATTTACTTTTCGCATTGGTGGTTCCGCTAGATTTTGCAAACCATTTTATAGGTGTAGGCCAAAATATATTGCTTTCCCCTTTACGAGCACGTTCATAAGCAGCTTCATTATCTTCATAAGTGGTTACTGGAATTCTATCTGCAAAATCTTGATAATTTTTGATACTATTGAAGTCGTATTGATTCCCTATTTCAGTAAATCGCGCCTTATAAATTAACCCTTTTAATAATTCTTCCTGAACATCAATAGGATACTTTAAGAACAAATCTATTTGATGAATTCTCTTTTTTAAAAACCAAGTGGCAATGGAATTTACTATGGGTATCGGCATTTTTTAAGCTTCAGTTTTGTTACCTTTATGCAATAAAAATAGTCATTTTCTTTCTATGAACTACCACGGAGTACTCAGAAAAATGCAAACCGAATTAGGTTCGCCCATTCAATATTACTTGATTTTTAAGGATGATTTCCTGAATGTCAATCAATTGCTCAACAAAAAAATATCCATATCTTTTGATGGTTATCAGTGTTTAAACTGCGGAAAAGCAAAAAAAATATACAGACAAGGTTTTTGTTATGATTGTTTTTATGAAATTCCGCAAGCAGCCGAATGGATTATGCATCCAGAACTTAGTAAAGCGCATTTAGGAATTGAAGACCGTGATTTAGAATATGAAAAAGCAGTTCAATTAAATCCGCACATTGTGTATTTAGCAAATAGCAGCAATGTAAAAGTAGGTGTAACTCGAAAAACTCAAGTTCCTACTCGTTGGATCGATCAAGGAGCACACGAAGCCATTGAAATTGTAGAAGTTCCTAATCGTTATTTAGCTGGTATTACTGAAGTAGCTCTTAAAAATTACGTAGGCGATAAAACTAATTGGCGAACCATGATTACTAATAAAATCGCTGATGAAAATTTAGTAGAATGGCGAGATAAACTGAAACAATACATTCCTGAAGAAGCCAAACAGTATATTATTGAGGATAATAAAGAAACTCATATGGATTTTCCCGTATTAAGATACCCCGAAAAGCCTAAAAGTTTGAATTTAAGTAAAACACCTAATTATGAAGGGGTTTTAAAAGGAATAAAAGGACAGTACTTGATTTTTGAAGACAATACTATTTTTAATGTTCGAAGCAATGAAGGTTTTGTGGTGAATATTACGGTTAACTAATTAGGAACCGAATTCCCTGTAAAGTTGAAATTACAATTAAAACAATTCCGATGACGCGATATAATTTATGACGTTCATTGGTTTGTTTTTTTACAGATCGATGACTTAGCTTTCCGTAGAAATACAGCGTTATAAACTTACCTATATAAACTCCAATAAAAAATAAAAGTAGCAGGAATAAAGGGCTCATATTTGAAATAGGAAGTATATATTTTTGAGTTAATGATATGGCAACTACCCAAAATAATAAAACAGGAGGATTCACAAATGCTAATAAAAAACCTGTAATGAATTTAGGATATTTTCTTTTTTTGGAAGGTGATTTTTTTATTCGGAAACTAAAGTTTTTTGAAAACAAGAAAAATAAACCGATGATAAAAAAGAGACTAATAAAACTAATTTGTATCCAAGAATTCATTTCAAAAAAGGTAGCAATAATTTTAGAATAGGTCAAACCTACAAAAGCTAAAACCACTTCACCAAAACCTGCACCGTGCGCAATTTTCAACCCTTTTGAAAATGATTCTTTTGAAGTTGTTGTAATTACTGCAATGTTAGAAGCTCCTAATGGGACGGCCCCAACAGCTGAAAGTACAATGCCCGAAATAATGTATAACAAAATCATAAGACATTAGTAGTAACAAAATATTATTACTTACAACCTTAGAGTACTTTGTAAAAATCCTTTGTGCACTTTATGGTTAAAAAAAGATCAACATTCAATTTCTTCGCCCATCTGTAATCCAAAACGTTTCCGAAGCCAATAAACCACCAAATATAAAAAAGGAGTATCGAAAGCAGCAATCATTATTTTGAACAGAAACCCACTCACCAATAATATACCAAATAAATTCCAGTCAATTTTTCCGAAACTACAGAGTAAAAATAACACCGTAAACGTATCAATAAATTGAGAAAGAAATGTAGAAAAGTTATTTCGTAACCAAAGATGTTTGCCTTTGGTCTTACGTTTCCAAAAATGAAAAATCTGAATATCGATATATTGAGCAAATAAATACGCCATCATCGAAGCTAAAACTGCAATAGCCGTAGCTCCAAAAACTTGTAAGAAAAGACCATCGTTAATGGGACTCCAATCGGTTGCAGGAACAGCTCCAGCAACAAAAATAATCAACATAGAAAAAAAGGAAGCGAATATTCCAGCCGTTACAATTTGATTTGCCTTTTGTTTTCCATAAACTTCACTAATAATGTCTGTTATTAGAAAGGTGATAGGATACGGAAGAATGCCCACGGAGATTTCAAAACGGTAAATTCCGAAGAAATTCCAATAAAAAAACTTTTGAAAAATTAAGTTAGAAACTACCAAAGATGCAATAAACAATGCACCTAAAATTAGGTATATACGCTGAGCAGCAAGTTGATTTTTTATAGTAAGTTTTGACATCGTATTTTCTTCACGGACTTTGTGTCTTCTTTGTGTTCCGATACTTCGGCATTGTGGTAAAACTTTCTTAATTTCGTTTTCCCAATTTAAATCAGGATTCCATCAAACAAAAACACAAAATATACCTTTCTTTAGGAAGCAATTTAGGTAATAAATTTGAATATCTTCAAAATGCAGTTAATGCCATTTTTGAAGAATTGGGTTCGATACTTAAAATCTCACCGGTTTATCAAACTACAGCAATGGGTTTTGATGGTGATGATTTTTTAAATTGCGT
>JASFZG010000004.1:0-8972 GCA_046055745.1 Flavobacteriaceae bacterium
TTCTTCCAAAGATTAATATGAACTCAAAGCTACTTTAGCCAACAATGCACATAAAAAATTGCTGACTTTTTAACTTAATATGAAAATTATTACAAATAAAAAACTTAATTTTAACTTCGGAAAATTTCGTTTTCAAAACCCGCAACTTTTCATGTACTAACCCGTTAGGCACAAGCAGGAGAAACGAAACAATATGATAAATTTGCTACAAAAAAATAAAGAAATAGAAAGCCACCGCACAAATAGCACATTTGGTTTTTGCCGACACACAGGCAAACCCTGAAAAAACCAAAAGAGCTATTTTTTAGCCAACGCTCGGGCAGAAATAGAAACAGAAAGAGTAATTTTAGAAACTGAATTAAAGGACAAAAATATAGATGGCAAAAAAGATAATTAAAGAAAAAGCAATAGAAGAAACACTTTGGCAATCGTGTGATAAATTGAGAGGTTCGGTTGAGCCAGCAGAATACAAACACGTTGTACTTGGACTTATCTTCTTGAAATTCGCCAGTGACAAATTTGAGGAACGAAGAAAAGAACTAATTAAAGACGGCAAAGAAAAATATGTAGAAATGAAAGATTTCTACACTATGAAAAATGTATTCTTTTTAGATGAAATTTCTCGTTGGAGTTACATAATAAAAAATGCCAAACAAAACGACATTTCACTAAAAATTGATACAGCACTAAACACCATTGAAAAAAACAACCCTGCTCTGAAAGGAGCATTACCAGATAATTACTTTTCTCGTTTAGCCTTAGACAAAACAAAGCTCGCTTCATTATTAGATACAGTTAATGACATTGACACACTCAAAGATGATGGGCAAGATGTTATTGGTAGAGTTTACGAATACTTTTTAGGGAAATTTGCTCTAAAAGAAAGTAGCGGAAAAGGGAAAGGCGAATTTTACACACCGAAAACGATTGTAAACCTGATTGCTGAATTGATAGAACCATACAAAGGGATTATCTATGACCCTTGTTGTGGAACTGGTGGAATGTTTGTGCAATCAATAAAATTTATAGAAAACCACCAAGGAACAAAAAAAGAAGTTTCCATTTACGGACAAGAAAATACACCAACAACTTATAAATTGGCAAAAATGAATTTGGCCATTAGAGGAATATCGGCAAACCTTGGCGAAAAACACGCAGACACTTTTGCTAACGACCAACACAAAGACCTGAAAGCCGATTACATAATGGCTAATCCGCCTTTCAATTTAAAAGATTGGAGAGGTGAAAATGAATTATTGGACGACCCAAGATGGATGGGTTATGAAGTACCACCAAAAAGCAATGCCAATTATGGTTGGATTCTAAATATGGTTTCCAAACTTTCTGAAAATGGAGTTGCAGGTTTTATTCTTGCCAATGGGGCTTTGTCGGGTGGTGGAGAAGAGTATAAAATCAGAAAAAAACTAATTGAAAACAATTTAGTTGAAGCAATTATTATTATTCCACGAAACACATTTTATACAACTGATATAAGTGTAACGCTTTGGGT
The DNA here is from genome assembly GCA_046055745.1 of Flavobacteriaceae bacterium. Classification (GTDB taxonomy): domain Bacteria; phylum Bacteroidota; class Bacteroidia; order Flavobacteriales; family Flavobacteriaceae; genus Marifrigoribacter. The sequence continues at coordinate 1,511 of JASFZG010000004.1, forward strand.
TCTCAACAAAAACAAAAAAGAGAGAACCGCACACATAAATAGTACAGATAAAAAATACCGTAATCGAGAAAAAGAAATCTTGTTTATGGATTTAAGACGTTGGGGAAGCGAATACGAAAAAAAGTATGTGCAATTGACTGAACAAGACATTGAAAATGTAGCTTTAAATTATCACAACTGGCAACAAACAGATTTTGAAACTACTTATAAAGACATTCCAGAATTTTGCAAATCTGCCAGTTTTGAAGATTTAGAAGCCAATGATTTTTCACTTGTGCCAAGTAAATATATTGAGTTTGTGGATAAGGATAGCGGAATTGATTTTGATACCGAAATGAAACGTATCCAAAAAGATTTCAAAATGCTATTGCAAGAAGAAAAAGAATCACAAAACCAATTAATTAACGCTTTTAAGGTATTGGGTTATGAGTTATAAACGATTGGGCGATTACATACAATTGGTGGATAACCGCAATACCGATTCAAAGATTACTCTACTTCGTGGTGTTTCTACAAGGAAGGTTCTTATTGAATCTGTTGCAAATATGACAAGGGTAAGTTTACATAACTATAAAATTGTTGGTCATAATCAATTTGTGTATGTCGCAGATACCTCAAGGAGAGCTGAGAAAATAGGTTTAGCTTTAAATGATGCCGAGCCTTGTATTGTTTCAAGTATTTATACCACATTTGAAGTTAAAGACAAAAACGAATTAATTCCCGAATATCTTTTTATTTGGTTCAATCGTTCTGAATTTAACCGATACGCTCGTTTCAACTCTTGGGGAAGTGCAAGAGAAACTTTTAATTGGGAAGATATGTGTGATGTGCGATTACCAATCCCAAACATTGATGAACAAAAAAAATATGTAGCACTTTACAAAGGCTTGCTTAAAAACCAAAAAGTATATGAAAGCAGTTTGGCAGATTTGCAGTTGATTTGTGATACTTACATTGAGGATTTGATAAAAACAGAAGAACCTAAATTGCTTGGGGATTATATAGAAAAAACAACAAATAAAAATACTGATGATTCAATCAAGGAATTGATAGGAATAAGTGAAAGAAAAGAATTTAGAGTGCCAAGCGGAAAGGTTAATCGAAATAATTTAACAAATCACTTAATTGTAGAAACTAATGAGTTTGGTTATATACCAAGAATGAATACATTTAAACCCCTTGCGGTAGCCTTATCACATTTTGATTATCCAGTTCTTATTTCAGCTTCTTATATTTCTTTTAAAGTAATAAATCCTAATGATTTATTACCTGAATTTTTATTTTTATTTTTCAAACGAACTGAGTTTGATAGGTACGCTTATTTTAATGCGTGGAGTAGTACGCGAGAAACATTCGATTGGGACAATATGTGTGAAGTAAAACTGCCAATTCCCGACATAAAAATACAAGAGGCAATAGTAACCATTTATCATACTTTGGAAACTCGTAAAAAGATAAATAATCAGTTGAAAGATAGTATTAAACCGCTTTGCCCTGTTTTGATGCGTGGGGTTGTGGAGGAAATGAAAGTTGAACCTTTAAAAGCTGAAGCCTTATGAATTTTATCCTAAGATTGTTTTTGACATTTAGTTCTGTTTCGTTTTTCCTAATTGTTTTTTTGGTTCAAAACGAAATAAATCCATACAAAACTCAATTGGGTGATTATGCTTGGATTACTTATGTAGCGTATGTAACAATTCCTTTCATATTGACTTTTATTTCACTTGGAGTTTGTAAACTTTTAGCAAAATCAACAATAAATAAAGTTGTTTCACTTGAAACTTCTAATAATGACTTCTTAGCCAATTATTTAGCCTTCTTTTTTGTTGCTCTCAGCATTAAAGGAATGATGACTTTTTGGATTGTTTTTGGAATGACAATTCTTTTCACATTTGTTTCAAGAGTTTCCTACTTCAATCCTATTTTCTTGGTTTTTGGTTACAACTTTTATTACGTACATACTGGTGAAAATGTAAAAGTGATGTTGATAAGCAGAAAGAAACTTAAAAGTCCACAAACATTTGAATCAATGTCTGTCAGACGAATTAATGATTACACATTTATAGAGATATAAAATATGAATGAAATAATAGCAAAAGTACAATCAGAGTACAAAAACGTATTGAGCCAACAAGATAATATTTTGGCTGATTTTGATGTTACTGCAATCGAAGCAATTGACTTTACCCCAAGTCATAAATTGGAAGATAATGAGTGGTTTAGGATTACTAATTTTTCTGAAAAAGATTATTTTGTAGAACAATGCAATGCAGATTTTAGTTCAGCAAGCCTAAACCAAATAGGCAATGATGATTATAAAAAAATATCTGCAATTGCTATTTTACAAACTGGTGAAAAACATTTTCAACGGATAACACCTTCTCTATTTGTAAATAGAAAAACAATATTAGATTATTCAGGCGAACCAAAAATTGTTGAACACAGAAACCAAATTGAAATACGTAAAGAATCGGATGCAGTTTACCTTAATGAATCGGATATTCTATATTTTAAAACTATAGGCAAACTAAAAGTGATTTTCCCAGGTATTGAGGTATTACATAGAGAAGCTACCCAAGATGAAGTAGATGCTTTTATTGAAAATGACTTTATAACACTTGATGCAATTACAAATACTTCTATTGGTGCACAAAACAGAAAGCGAATAGCCGATATTGGAGTAAAATACAACGGCTTAAGTGCCGCAAAAAAGACTCAACTAATAACTTATGCTAAGGAAAAAGCAGGAGTTGAAATAGAGGGAGATTCTTTTGTAGTAAAATCTGAAACTGACCTTAAAAATGTTTTATATGCAATGGACCAAAGATATTATTACGCAGATATTTATGAAGAAAACAGAGTTGCGAATTCGGTAAGAATAGTTAATGGACAATAAATGAAATTCACAGAAGCAAAATTAGAACAGGCTTTTATTGAGCTTTTAGGAAATGAAGATTTCCCTCATTACTTGGGTAATACTATTTCCCGAACAGATGATGAAGTTTTGATTGAGGAAGATTTAAAAAACTATTTGCTTAATCGGTATAAAAAAGAACAACTTACCGAAATAGAATCCCAATCTATTATTCTTCAACTAAAAACGCTTTCTTCTGCCGACCTATACGAGAGTAACAAAAGAATAATGCGTTGGTTGGCTGATGGTTTTATTCTGAAAAGAGAAGACAGAAAACAAAAAGACATTCATATTGAACTAATTGATTATTCTGGATTAGATACTCAAAGAAAAAGCAATGATTTAGACAATGTATTTGCCGACCCACCTGTAGAATATGGCAAAGACCACAATATCTATAAATTTGTAAATCAGCTTGAAATTGTAGGCACAGAAAAACGAATTCCAGACGGTATAATTTATATAAATGGTTTACCAGTTGTAGTATTTGAATTCAAATCTGCAATTAGAGAAGAAGCCACAATACATAATGCTTACGAACAATTAACAATTCGCTACAAAAGAGATATTCCCGAACTTTTTAAATACAATGCTTTTTGTGTAATAAGTGATGGCGTAAATAATAAAGCAGGTTCATTTTTTGCATCTTACGAATTTTATTACGCTTGGCGTAGAGTTGCAGGATTAGCAAAAGATGTTGATGGCATTGATAGTATGTTTACACTTGTTCAAGGAATGCTAAACCAAAATAGGCTTAGAGATATTATTCAAAACTTTATTTACATTCCTGATACTTCAAAAAAAGATGAAAAAATAGTTTGTCGCTATCCTCAATATTATGCTGCTCGTGTGTTATACGAGAATATAAAAAAAGCAGAAAAACCTGAAGGAGATGGGAAAGGTGGAACTTACTTTGGAGCAACGGGAAGCGGTAAAAGTTTTACAATGCTGTACCTCACTCGCCTATTAATGAAAAGTGAGCATTTTGAAAGTCCGACCATAGTTTTAATAACAGATAGAACAGATTTAGACGACCAACTTTCAGGACAATTCACCAATGCTAAAACTTTTATTGGCGACAATAATGTGAAAAGTGTAGAAAGCAGAGCAGAATTAAGAACCTTGCTTCAAGGTAGAAAAAGCGGTGGTGTTTTCTTAACCACTATTCACAAATTCACAGAAGATACAGAACTGCTAACAGAAAGAACAAACGTGATTTGTATTTCAGATGAAGCACATAGAAGTCAAACCAATTTAGACCAAAAAGTAAAAGTAACTTCCAAAGGTGTAAAAAAGACATTCGGCTTTGCTAAATACCTACACGATTCATTACCCAACGCTACTTTTGTAGGATTTACAGGAACACCAATTGATGCAACTTTAGATGTTTTCGGGAAAGTGGTTGATGCTTACACAATGACAGAATCTGTAAGAGATGAAATTACTGTACGACTTGTTTATGAAGGTCGAGCAGCCAAAGTCGCTTTACACAATAGCGAATTAGAGAAAATTGAAAAGTATTATGAAGAAGCTGCGGAAGAAGGAGCTAATGAATACCAAATAGAAGAAAGTAAAAAGGCAACTGCCACAATGAATTCTATTTTGGGCGACCCAGACCGCTTGCAAAAATTAGCAGAAGATTTTGTAAAGCATTATGATAAACGAGTTTCAGAGGGTGCAACTGTAAAAGGAAAAGCAATGTTTGTTTGCAGTAGCCGTGAAATTGGCTATAACTTTTATAAAAATGTAATTGCACTAAAACCTGAATGGGCAGAAGTAAGAGTTGCAGAACAAGGAGCAGAACTTACCGATAAAGAAAAAAGGGTAATCAAACCAATGGAGCGTATCAAAATGATAATGACCAGAGGAAAAGACGACCCAAAAGAAATGTACGATATATTGGGTACAAAAGATTATCGGAAAGAATTAGACAGACAGTTTAAAAACGAAAAATCCAATTTCAAAATAGCAATTGTAGTTGATATGTGGCTAACTGGTTTTGATGTTCCATTCTTAGATTCAATTTATATTGATAAACCAATTAGACAACACAATTTAATTCAGACTATCTCTCGTGTAAACAGAAAGTTTAAAGGAAAAAATAAAGGATTAGTTGTTGATTACATTGGAATTAAAAAAGCAATGAATCTTGCTTTAGCCAAATACAATAAAGGTGAAAGAGAAAACTTTGAGGACATTAAAGAATCCTTGATTGTTGTTAGAAATCACTTGGATTTATTAGCCAAAGTCTTTCACAAATTTGACAATTCAAAATATTTCGGTGGTTCTGCATTAGAGCAGTTAAATACGCTGAATATGGCTGCCGAATATGTACAACTGACCAAAGAACTTGAAACTCGATTTATGGGCTTGGTAAAACGCTTAAAAGCAGCCTATGATATTTGTGCAGGAAGTGAACAATTAACACAAAAGGAAAGAGATTTTACACACTTTTATTTAGCGGTTCGCTCAATTGTGTTTAAACTAACTAAAGGAAATGCACCCGACACAGCACAAATGAACGCCAAAGTTAGAGAAATGATAAAAGATGCTTTGGAAAGTGATGGCGTACAAGAAATCTTTAAACTCGGAGATGAAGCAGAAAACGAACAAGACCTTTTTGATGAAGATTATTTGGCGAAAATTGATAAGATAAAATTGCCAAACACTAAAATAAAATTACTTCAACAACTCTTGGCGAAAGCCATTGGAGAAATGAAGAAAGTTAATAAAGTAAAAGGCATTGACTTTTCTAAGAAAATGAAATCCTTAGTTGAGAAATACAACGAAAGAAAAGAAGATGATGTTTTACGAAGTGAGGTTTATGAAGAAATGGCAGAACATTTAACCAATTTGATTTGGGAAGTACAAAAAGAATTTTCAGCAGGTGATGAAATGGGAATTGATTTTGAAGAAAAAGCCTTTTACGATATTCTAAAAGAATTGTGCGTAAAATATGACTTCAAATATCCAGAGAATAAACTAATTGAATTGGCAAAAGCTGTAAAGGACTTAGTAGATGGACAAGCTAAATTTCCTGATTGGAGTAAAAGAGAAGATATTAAATCAGCTCTAAAAGTTGGACTAATTTTACTATTGGATGAATACGGTTATCCGCCAGTAGAAAGGGATGAAGTCTATGTTGAAATATTTGAACAAGCAGAGAATTTTAAAAAAAATAGACAATAATGAAAGCCCACGCTAAAAGCCATACACATTGCCAAGTCGCTCGAAAAAGCCGACCCACAAACCAAAACTTGTCAATAAGTATGTCTTTTGCCAACGCACCGAAAGAAATGAAAATTGTAGCAAATTTGAAAGATAAAATGACTGAAAACAAAGAATGCCAGTGCCTAACAAAGGCTATACGTAATTTGGGTAATATGCTAATATTGAAGTTTATAGCATTAAATAAAATTTGTAGTAACTTGAAAATTAATCGTTTCAAAATCCCAAACTACGCATAGCCAAACCGTTGGGCAAAATTAGATAAATGATATTAAATACAATAACAAAAGAACAATTTGAGGAAGTTGAAATTACAGAAAGTAATCTTCAAAATTTAGTTATTGAGAACTTCCAAATATTGTTTCCAAATTTGAGATTAATAGAATCCGAATTTGTTATTAAAGGAGATGTCAGACTTTTTGGAATGAGTGGAAGAATTGATGTTTTAGCGTATAATCCGCACGAGAATAATCTTGTAATTATTGAGCTAAAAAAAGAACATTCTAAAAATATAATAATCCAAGCAATAGATTATTCAGATTATATTGAGGAAAATTTAGAATTAATTATTTCAAGAATTGACCAATTATCAATTAAAGAAAAGAAAACTCTACTACAACTGAATAATTCTCCCAAAATAATTTTAATTGCAAAATCATTCTTTCATCCGACAATTAGAAGAGCTAAAAGATTATCAAATGATGTAGAACTTTATAAATATAAATACTATTCTGGAGGACAATTATTAATCAGAGAAATAGTTGACAATTCACAAATAAGAGAGAGATTACAAAGGGAATCATCGAGTGAAGAAGCCTTACTACATTCAGAGAAAGTTATAGAACTGACCAAAAAGTTTTTAGGATTAGGATTGATTAACGAAAGATATCATAAAATTGAAAATGATAAATTGATAATAAATCAAACTAATTTATATAAAGTTTATTCAGAGTATTTTAAACAAAAAGAATTGGATTTTCTTTCAAAAGTTGATTTTTATGATGCAATTAGAAAATCTAAAGAATTTGTAAAAAACATAAAAGGAACTAGATTTAAAAATAATAATACGAGTGCGATAATGATTAAAATATAAACTTTGCCCAACACCTCATATAATTTATGCTTAAATTTGAACTAGTACAAACTGACAAACATTCAACTAACGATTTGCTACCACCGAAAAATTTCCGATTTTTAGGCGCACAAATCATATAAAAACTCGTTACCTACAATGCCGAAAAAAAAATCAAAATCCAGATACCATTTCCTAATTTCAGAAATAAAATGCTATTTTTGTAATAATATATAATTTGAAGTTTG
>JASFZG010000005.1:0-48573 GCA_046055745.1 Flavobacteriaceae bacterium
CCTATGAATCCAAGATTGGTTATTGAAAATGTCAATCAAATCCTTACTTATAAAGCAGAAGAAAAAGGGTTAAAATTATCTTATAAAATAGACGACAATGTTCCTCACCTTGTCATGGGAGATCCTACTCGTATGAATCAGGTTTTGATCAACTTAGTTGGAAATGCAATAAAGTTTACTGAAACAGGTACCGTAGATATCTTCCTGAAAGAGGAAAACAATCAACTCCATTTTCAAGTAAATGATACTGGAATTGGAATCTCTAAAAAAGAACAAGAAAATATTTTTGCAGCTTTTGAACAAGCTAAAGATTCTACAACCCGTCACTTTGGTGGTACTGGATTAGGGCTAAGTATTTCAAGGCAATTAGTTGAATTACAACTAGGAAAAATTTGGTTAGATAGCACCGAAGATGTTGGAAGCAGTTTTTATGTAACTTTACCATTAATCGTTGCAAAATCTGATGCTGTTGGTGCGGATCTTATTTCCGAAGAGAAACTAAAAGCGATGGCAGATTCACTTCAGGGAATTCGAATTCTTATTGCTGAAGACAATCCATTTAATCAAATGATAGCACAAGACGATTTATCATTTCATATTAAAGGAATTCAATTGGAGATTGTAGAAAATGGAAAATTAGCAGTCGAAAAATTTAAAACAGAGCAATTTGACCTTATCCTAATGGATGTACAAATGCCCGAAATGAATGGCTTTGAAGCAACAAAAAAAATTAGAGAAATTGAAAAACAAGAAAATAGAAAAGATGCTATTCCAATTATAGCAATGACGGCTAGTTTATTGAAAACAGAAATCAACAGTTGTTTTGAAGCAGGAATGGATAATTATATTCCTAAACCTTATTCGACAGAAGAATTAATTATCCCTATATTTAAAGAATTAAGAGCATAATTTATGAATTCAGAAAAAATAAAATGCTTAATTATAGATGATGATCCTTTTATACTAGATTTACTTCAGGATAAGTTGAGTCAATATTTTCCAGATGTGGAAGTACTCTCAACAGCTAGTAGTGGTCGTGAGGGCTTGGAACAAATAAAAATACATCAACCAGAACTTATATTCTTAGATGTGGAAATGGCTGATATGACAGGTTTTGAAATGCTTGCACAACTTTCAGATATAAAATTTCAAACTATTTTTATTACTTCTTATAGTCATTATGCCATCAAAGCCATTCGTTTTAATGCCTTGGATTATTTACTGAAACCTATTGATCTAGGGGAATTAAAAAGAGCCATTAAACGATTCAAAAATAAAACAAGATTCATCCATCAAAAAGAAAATATGGCGATGGCATTGCGAAACAGCTCGACCAAAAATGTTGCAGATCACATGTTGGTGCTAAAAACCCAAGACGGTGCTTTAAAACTGATATTAAAAGATATTGTACATATTGAAGGGGATCGTAACTACAGTTATATTCACTTAAAAAATGCAACTAAAAAACTCGTTACTAAAACACTAAGTGACTTAGAAGAATTACTAGACGCTAAAGGTTTTTATAGATGCCATCGCTCTCATATTTTAAATAGAGAACATATTATTGACTCCAAAGGTGTTTCAGTATTGCTTTCTAATTCAATAAGAATCCCTGTCTCACGAAGAAAAAAGAAACTTTTCTCTGAGTGGATTGAATTGAATCAAATTACAAATACATAGTTTATTCCAAATTAAATTTTAATTATAAATGCGACTACTGGTCGCATTTTTCTTTTTAAACAAAACGATTATCACCGTTTAATCATCCGTTAGAAAAACCTTTTCACCATTAGATAAACAAACCCACCGTTAGATAAACAATTCTTTTAAAACCCTGAATGTCAGCATATATTTACACCAAGCAATAATGCTTACAACTATTTAAATACACTATTATGAAAAATTTATTCTTAACAATGACCGCAGGATTTATTTTATTTACATCATGTAGCAAAGACGAATCTTTTGAACAAATTGAAGAACAGAGCTCCGATTCTGTTTATGTATTAAAACAATCAAATGGTACTTCTGCATGGGAAAACTCGTCAACATATAATATAAATACCTATAAAACCCATACAGTAGTTCCAGACAACTATGCCCATACAAACGGAAATTTCATTTCATCTAATAGAGATTTAACTAGAATTACATGGACGGGAACTGAGGCTAATAATCGAACTTCAGGAAGTGCCGAGGTTCAAATGACGACACCTATTTCTAACTTACACTTTATTATGGAAACTGAATGTGTAAGAATTGATGGTAATGAAGCTGTATATGGAGGAATAATAACCGAAGTTATAGAGCGTTCCGGTAATGCCCCTCCTATTGATGTTAACTGGCGTTTTTATTTCAAAGTTATCGATACTGAAAGCAGTAGAAACGAAATATATGATAAAATATCAAACAATAGGATTCTTGCATCTCCTCGCTCAATCTCTCTATGTAACATACCAGTTACAGACCCTTTCTGGTCCACACAAGGTTATGAAGAAGTACGTAATCGAGGATATGTAGAAGTTTCAAGAAACCATAATTAATAGGAAATCTCTTAATTATAAAAACTCACTCCTGTGAAACAGAGAGTGGGTTTTCTAGTTGTGCCCATACCAAAGAGAAGCTTCAAATTCTTTATCTACTGATAGGATCTACTACCATTTGATAAGCCATTAGGACAACCTTATTACCATTAGATAAATAGTGTTTCCATTAGATAAATAGAACTATAAATGACTCCTATCTCCCATTACATTTACACTAAGCAATAATGCTTTTAATTAACCATAAATTAAATTATCATGAAAAAAATTCTATTTACTTTAGTAATAATACTAATTTCAATTTTGGGGAATGCTCAATCGAAGAAATCAGATTTTATTTCTGAATCTTCTAAAGTTTCTAATCAAACCTCTTCATTAGAAGTTAAATACAATTCTTCATTGAACAATGAGGGATTAGTATCACATTTTAAAGAGAATGCTATAATTCCCATCGAAGGTTTGGTAGGGTATTATCAATTGGATAATGGATTATATATAGATGAAAGCGATTCTGGATATAATTTAGAAGAAGTTGGTGCTGGAGGATCTTTATTACCAGTTGAGAATAGGTTTGGAGAAGGTGATAAAGCATTGTTTTTTGCTAATGAATATTTAGATTTAGCAACAAATACAAATGCATTTAATTTTAATTCAGATAGTAATTTCTCTTTATGTGTTTGGATAAATTTACAAGAATCCATTTTTGATTGGACAGGGTTATTAAGCAATTGGAATGTTGGTACTGGTTATTACCTTGGCATCAACCCAAGCCAAGGGATTAGGTGGAATGTTGGAGGGCCTATTCCTATCGACTCTCCACAGCCTATCCCTGTAGGTGAATGGACTCATATTGCTGTAACATATGATGGAACTACTTCGTCCATTTTTATAAATGGTGATTTAGTACAATCTGGTGTAAATAATACTTCAATAATTGCTACCCCCCTACCATTTTCTGTAGGAGCTCAAGCAGATGTTCCAACAAATTTATTTCCTGGAGTGATGGATGATATTCTTGTTTATGATCGTGTATTAACTAACGCAGAAATAATTGATATTTTTTCTACAGAAGCAGTTGAAGAAAATGTGATTAACCCTGTTTCAGCTACCACAACTTTATCCGCAGAATTTGGTTCAAATCTAGACAATACTATTAATGGATCTGGCCTAGACGTTTTTCCAAGTTTATCTGCAACACATGAAGGAACCAATCCTGGTAATGCTTTTTATGCAACCAGTGATGTAGGTACCATAGATTTCGACTTGGGAGGTTCTTACTTGGTTGATGGCCTTTCGTTTTGGAATGTAAATGCAACGGGACCACCACAAACAGGGATTCAAAATGTGATTATCTCTTCCTCAGAAGATGGAGTTACCTATACAGTCATAGCAGGATCACCAACTGTTTTTGCAGAAGCTACAAATACAACAAGTGATGCACAACAATTTTCATTCACTGAAGTGACTACATCTTTTATTCGCATTGAAGTGACAACTAACTATGGAAGTCCAGATTTTGTTGGATTTGCTGAAGTAGCCTTTTCAGGAATTGAAGCAATTGTAATCGAAAATGTAATTAACCCAGTATCGGCTACAACAACCTTAACAGCTCAATTTGGATCAAGTTTAGACAATACCATTAATGGAACTGGCTTAGATGCTTTTCCAAGTTTATCTGCAACACATGAAATGACAACACCTGGAAATTCATTTTTAGCAACCAACGGAACGGGCTCTATCGATTTTGATTTAGGTGGTTCTTATTTAGTAGACGGTCTTGCTTTTTGGAATGAAAATGCACCAGGACCTGGACAAACCGGGATTCAAGAGCTAGTTATTTCTTCTTCAGAAGATGGTGTTACCTTTACTCCTATTGCTGGCTCACCAAATACTTTCTCACAAGTAACGGGTTCTACGAGCCCTGCAGAACAATTTTCTTTTGCTATTGTAACAGCTTCATATATCCGTTTTGATGTGGTTAGTAATTATGGAGATCCAGGAAACCTTGTAGCTTTTGCTGAAGTGGCGTTCTCTGGTATTGAAATATTAGGAACTACAGACAACAATTTATTAGAAACTATTAGCCTATATCCTAATCCAACAAGAGATGTTATTTACATTGATAATTCATCAAATTTAGACTTAAAAAGTATTTCAATTTACGATATGAATGGAAGGTTGATTAAACAAGTAGAAGCTACAGGTAGTGATAATCAAAGAATCAACATATCAGACCTTTCTCCTGGGATTTATTTGTTTCATATGTATAATGACCAGCAAAGCACTGTGAAAAGAGTGATTAAAAAATAGTTTTTGTTTTTTTAAGTTAAATATAACTCCCTTGTTAATATAGCAAAGGAGTTATATTGTTTTAGGTATTTGTTTTGTTAATTATCAAGCTCTATAATGGAAAAATCATGCCCCAAAGGATTGAGGTTTTTTTTGAGTTCATTCAACAAACTATCCCCAAACTCCAAATAAAACTCAGAGAAATTAACCGTTCGTTCTTGTAAGCTTTCTTTTGGAAACAACTCATCTTGAATAAATGTTAATCTATTTAATTGATCGGCTAATTTTCGTTTTTCTGCTTTTAACAATCGTTTTTCTAAATTATCAAGACCATTGAGCTGTTTTTTTTCTTGAGCAGCAACAGCTCCTAAAAAGGATTTATCTGTTTTTTTAGCAACTTCGTATAAGTCTTCAAATTGCTTTTTTAAATGTGCTCGCTGTGGCGTAAAATCAATTTTTATATCGGAAAGTTGTAGCGTATGCTTTTTCTCTAATTCATATGGAGATAGAAATAAAGCTTCAATATCCTCATTAAGTTGTTCTAGTTTTTTGGAAAGTTTTTTGGGAGCAAGCAACACTGAATTCCGTAACAATAAAATAGGAAAAGTAATCTCAACACTTTCAAAATAATCTTTTAACTGAAACCAATAAGCCAATTCTCCACCACCACCAACATAACATAAATTAGGCAACACTATTTCTTGAAACAATGGTCGTAGCAATGCATTAGGAGAAAAACGCTCTGGAAACTCTTGCAATTCTTTTAAAATTTCTTCTTTTGAAAAAACGAGTTCGGTGTTATTGATTTTATAAACTCCCTCCTCTTCTATGATGCGTTCTCGTAAATTTTCTTTTAAATAGAACAAGTTGATTTCACGAGGATGCACTTGTTTTTTATAGCCAATAGATTCTAGCTTTTCAGTCGTTTTATTGATGACATTAAATGCTAAATTTTCAGTTAATTCTTTTTTAGCAAATGGGATAAATTGTTGTTTTAAATCGTGATTATTTCCATCGATAATTACGAGTCCGTAGTCTGAAAAAAGTTCGTTTGCTAAATACCGAGTGGCGTCCGTAAGATTGTTATGTTTGATATATGCTTCAGAAAAAAGTGTGATTAGTTTTTGAGCGTTTTCACTTGCTCCTAATGCTGATTTTAATTCCTTTACTAATTCCTCTAAACCATCGGTTGCTAATTCACCAACCGCTCCAGATGCATTTCGTTTCCATTGTATTTTCTTTCCGAAGAGATTAAAATAATTGATCTCATCAAAATCGTGATCTTCTGTAGCCATCCAATATACAGGAATAAAATGGTTGTTGGAATGTTTTTTATTCAATTCTTCCGAAAGATTAATTACTGAAAAAATCTTATATAAAAAGTATAAAGGCCCTGTAAACAAATTGAGTTGATGACCAGTAGTTATGGTAAATGTAGTTTCCTTAGACAGTGAATTGATGTTGTTTTGAGTGGCTTCGGAAACAGTTAGGTTTTGGTATTGGGTGTTTAATGTTTTAACTAACGTTAATCTTGTATTGGTCTCTGAGCGGAGTCGAAGCGACTGCTGTTTTTTAACAAATTGTCCCTCAAAATTCTCCAATTTCGGAAAACGGTTATAAAATGGTTGTAATTCGGGTTTTTCGGCTAAATAATCGCAAACCAATTTCGAAAAATATCCAGTTTCAGCGTAAGGTATTGTTTTTACAGACATAAATTAATTTGCATTATCTGTCGTAAAAATACAAAATCCTTAATTGTGATTTGCAAGAGAATGTTAATTCTAAAAAATCATTTAGCTTAAAATTATAAACTATAAAAAAACAGTAACTTTACGCTTCAAAAAAAAAATATAATGACTCGTTATTTTTTCCTTCTACTCATATTTATTTCAATTTCTCTAACTGCACAAATCAAATCTCCTTCAGAGTTTTTAGGGTATGAATTGGGGAGTCAATTTACTCGACATTCCGATGTGTTGGATTATTACGAGTATGTTTCAGAAAACAGCAAATTAGTAAATTTTGATACTTACGGAAAGACTAACGAACGCAGAACGCTTTCGTATGCAGTAATTTCTTCCGAAGCAAATATTAATAATCTGGAAACGATAAGAACCAACAATCTGAAAAACACAGGGATTTTAGATGGAGATGCAAGTCCTGAAATCGCTATCGTTTGGTTAAGTTATAATGTTCACGGGAATGAAGCTTCTAGCTCTGAAGCAGGAATGTTAACCCTTTATAAGTTAATTACTGAAAAAAAATCGTGGCTTGAAAATACGGTTGTCATCATTGATCCTTGTGTGAATCCTGATGGTCGTGATCGTTATGTAAATTGGTACAATCAAGTAAAAGCGACACCTTATAATGTGAAGCAAGCTGCCACCGAACACAACGAGCCTTGGCCTGGAGGAAGACCAAATCATTACTTGTTTGATTTAAATAGAGATTGGGCTTGGGCAACGCAAGTGGAGAGTGAGCAGCGATTAAAAATTTATAATAAATGGATGCCGCACGTTCACGTAGATTTTCACGAACAAGGAATAAACGAACCTTATTATTTTGCTCCAGCAGCAGAACCTTTTCACGAAATTATTAGCGATTGGCAACGAGATTTTCAAGTAGAAATAGGAAAAAACCACGCCAAATATTTTGATAAAGAAGGTTGGTTGTTTTTTACTCGCGAACGTTTCGATTTACTATATCCAAGTTATGGCGACACCTACCCTACTTTTATGGGAGCGATTGGAATGACCTATGAACAAGCTGGTCACGGACGTTCAGGATTAGGAATCAATACCGATGAAGGCTATGTTCTAACTTTAAAAGATCGTGTAGCTCATCATACAACTACTGGATTATCTACGGTAGAAATCTCTTCTAAAAACGCAAAAAACCTAAACACCAATTTTAAAGAATTTTTTAATACCAGTAATTTAAAATACAAGAGTTATGTGTTAAACGGAAATCAGGATAATTTAAAAAAACTAACTCAACTTCTTGACAAACACGAAATAAAGTGGGGATATTCGAATAGTAAAACCGCGACAGGATATAATTATACTACTCAAAAAAACGGAAGCATTAATGCTGAAAACGGAATTGTTGTCAATACCAATCAGCCAAAAGGAAAAATGATTAAGGCTTTATTAGAACCAAATACAAAGCTGAGCACACCGTTAACGTATGACATTACTTCTTGGAGTTTGCCGTATGCTTACGGGCTGGAAGCTGTGGCGAGCACCAATTTGGTTCAAGCTAATGAGATGCATATTATGACAGCCATTCACAACAATCCTTTGCCAAATGGAGCTGGATATATAAGTAAATGGCATAGCATGAATGATGCTGCTTTTTTGTCTGAATTATTAGAAAATAATATTAAAGTTCGTTTTACTGAAATGGAATTGAGTTTTAATAATACAAAATTTGATAGAGGAAGTTTAATTATAACTAAAAGTGATAATAAAAATAATCCTGAATATGATAAAATTGTAACCGATATTGCTAACAAACATCAACGACAATTATATGCTTCAAATTCTAGTTTTTCGGATAACCGAACCGATTTTGGATCACCAGATATTAAATTAGTAAACAAACAACGCATTGCTGTTTTAAAAGGCGAAGGAGTTTCTTCATTGAGTTACGGAGCTATTTGGCACTTTTTTGAAACACAGTTAAAATATCCTATTACTTCAATGGATGTAGACAATTTTAGAAGTAGTTCGTTGAATAGTTTTGATGTTTTAGTACTTCCTGAGGGGTTTTACGGAAATTCTTTTGATGAAGATGGATTAAAGAGTTTAAAAACTTGGATTCAAAAAGGAGGAAAAGTTATTGCTATGGGAAGAACCGTTGGATTTTTTAATGAAAAAGAAGGTTTTGGATTGGAAAAAAAAGGAATGGATGAAGAGGAAAATGATGATGAATTTTCAGAAGAAGATACAGAAGATTTATTAATTCCTTATGCGGATAGAGAGCGAAATAGCGTCAAAAACTTTATCACAGGTAGTATTTATAAAATAGCTATTGATAATACCCATCCTATGGCATTTGGTTATAATAATACGTATTATAGTTTGAAGCAAGGAAGTAATTCCTTTCAATTTTTAGAAAACGGATATAATGTAGGTTATATAAAAGGTGATGCGGTAAGTGTTTCTGGATTCTCTGGGAAAGATGCCAAAGAAGGATTAAAAAATTCCTTAGTTTTTGGAGAGCAACGTGTAGGAAAAGGAAGTATTATCTATATTGTAGATGATGTTTTATTTAGATCTTTCTGGGAAAACGGAAAACTGTTTTTTGTAAATGCTATATTCTTTGTGAATAACAATAAGGTGATATTATAAGTTTATATTTTAGTCTAAACTTTCTAAATATGTAACTATTTCAGGAACATTAAGTGTTTTAGCTTTTCTTATTGGAGAATTAAACCTTGCATCAATATGAGGATTTGCTCCATTTTCGACTAACAATTTCACCATTTTCAAATCTTTTGTTTTTACTGCTTTTGTTAGTGGTGGTAAGGAAGACCCTTCATATTTATTATAATAATTCACTTCAGCTCCATTTTTTATAAGAATCTTGACGATGTTATAATTTTCATTTCCAATAGCGTATAGTAAGGGTGTGTTTCCCATAAAACCCATATAATTTAAATCTGCTCCTTTTTCAATAAAATACAAAACCAATGATTCTTTATTTTTCTTTACGCAATCAATTAAAGAATTATCTGTATTTGCACCCGCATCAACAAGCTTTTCAATAATATTCTGACTGTTGGCATCAATTGCAATTTCCAAAGGTGTTTTATTCATAAAGGTCATCAGATTTGGATCGGCACCATTATTTAAAAGCAAACCAACAAGCGCTTCATTTTTATTTTTAATTGCATTAGTTAAAGGAGTGACATCAAAGCTATTATAACATTTTTCATTTACGCTTCCTCCTTTTTCAATAATCTTTTTTAAGGCATATTCATTTTGATATTGTGTGGCACCAATAATAAGTTTACAATTCCCTATATCTGTTCCTACAACGGAAGTAGGCATCCCGTTTTCCATTAAAAAATCGAATAATTTATTATCATCAAATAGATAGCGATAATCTAAAGTAATATTTTTAAAAGTTGGATTGTATGAAATATATCTTTTTAGCAAATCGTAATCTGAAAATGCTATATTAAAATTAACTTTAGTAGAATCTGCACCTTTCTTTATTAAAAAATCTACCATCCCAGGATCTCTTAACTCTGCAATATTTACACCTTTAACTTTTGATTCGTTTTCAACTAATAAGGTTATCATTTTAAAGTCGTTATTTTTTATCGCAATATCTATAGGGTAATTTCCATCAATACGTGAGTTAACATTAGCTCCTTGGTCAAGCAATATTTTAGCTTTTTGATTATCTTCAACAGTAACCGCCCAATGAAAAGGAGTAGTAATAATTAATGCTTCTTTATATTTTTCTTTATAGAAAGATTGTATTATTGGTATTCTAGCACCAAATTTTTTAAACGTATATCTATATTCAACAATTCCATTAGGGTCTGCCCCTTCATTGATTAAATTTTGAACATTATTTTTAAAACTTTCTACTGTTGGATAATTATCATTTACTACATTAAAAAGTTTTTTGTCGTAACTTAAAGAGTCTTCACTATTATTAGCTTGAGCAGTAATAGCATTTGAAGATAAAACTATGAAACAACAAACTATAAAAAATGTAAATGGGACTTTCATTGATGGATGATTAATTGATTATAAAATTACAAAAATAATTACAAATGAGCTTGATTTAAAATGAATCTCAGTCAACAATTTTCTTATTTTTGACACAATACTTTATATAAAATGTGGTACCAAATAAAATCATACTTTAGTTTTTTACTGAAATCCAAAAACCAACACGGAATTCATTCTCCTTTTGTATATGATTTGGTAACCAACTGTTTTTACGATAAATCGCTTTATTCTGAATATGATAAAATCACAGAATTCAGAAACAACGTTTTTCAAGAAAATAAAGAAATAGAAATTACCGATTTTGGTGCTGGTTCTCGGGTTTTTAAGTCCAATAAAAGAAAAGTTTCAGCTATTGCAAAAAATGCTGGAATCACTTTAAAACGACAGCGGTTGTTATTTAGATTAATACGTTATTTTAATTCTGAAAATATCTTAGAATTAGGGACTTCATTGGGTTTAGGAGCTTCCGCAATGTCCTTTACAAACCCTTCAAACAATATTAAAACGGTTGAAGGCTGCCCAAATACTTCAAAAACAGCACAGGTCTTTTTTGATGAATTTAATTTAAAAAACATCAACTTACATTCCGAAACATTTGAAGAATTTTTCAATAAAAACCCTTCAGATGTCTACGATTTAATTTATGTGGATGGAAATCATAATAAAAAAAGCACCATTCAATATTTTAAAATCCTATTAGAGAGAGTAAATAATAATACAGTTATTATTTTTGATGATATTTATTGGAGTTCAGAAATGACAGAAGCTTGGCAACAAATTATTCAACATCCAAAAATTTCGGTGAGTATCGACACCTTTTATTGGGGCATTGTATTTTTTAGAAAAGAACAAGAAAAAGAACATTTTACCATAAGATTGTAACAAGCGAATTAAGTATGCGTCTTATGTTTTGGAAATAAAATAGTCGGAAGACTGAGAACGGAAGGCCGAAGAAAAATAACATAACAACTTAACCTATGAGTTTAGTAATAAAAATTAGAAGTATTGTACGAAATTTTCCTTTGGGGCAAGAAATCGTAAAAGTTTTAAAAGGAATCGATTTAGACATCGAACGTGGCGAATATGTTGCTTTAATGGGACCTTCTGGATCAGGAAAATCTACCTTAATGAATCTTTTAGGTTGTTTGGACACTCCAACCGCTGGAACTTACGAACTCAACGGAAAAGACGTTAGTAATATGACGCAAGATGAACTTGCCGAAATAAGAAATAAAGAAATCGGTTTCGTTTTTCAAACCTTCAATTTATTACCAAGAACCACTGCTCTAGACAATGTTGCTTTGCCAATGATTTATGCTGGAGCCAATAAAGAAGAACGTAAAAAAAGAGCAGAACAAGTTTTAGAAGATGTTGGTTTGGCTGACAGAATGGATCATAAACCGAGTCAGTTATCTGGTGGACAACGACAACGTGTTGCTGTTGGAAGAGCTTTAATTAATAAGCCTTCAATAATTTTAGCAGATGAACCTACAGGTAATTTAGATTCTCAAACCTCTTTAGAGATTATGGCTCTTTTTAAAGATATTCACGATCAAGGAAATACTGTAATTATTGTAACTCACGAAGAAGATATAGCCAAACACACACATCGAATTATTAGATTGGTCGATGGAATGGTTTCTAGTGACGAGCGAATTAAGTGATTTCAGGCTTCAGTTAGCAGTATTCAGTAATATCTGTGTTCCTATAAAATGGTTTTTGTAAATTTGTTAATTAGCAATAAACCTAACATCTTTAGATTATGGATTCACAATTATTTTCAAACCCAATATTTCTAGTCGTTGGAGGTATCGCTTTGTTAATTCTACTTCTTTTTTGGAATAAACATAACACAAAAAAAACAAGAAGTAGAAACCGAAGAAGTTTCAGAAAAAGTTATTTCGATAAAAAAAAAGAGAATGATAATTAATTTTATCCAAAAAGGCTTTGCATCTCTGCGCCTTTGCAAGACATTTATATGAAAAAAGCAATCATTATAGGAGCCTCTTCAGGAGTCGGGAAAGAACTCGCAACGATACTTGCCAGCAATAATTACAAAGTCGGAATTACAGGAAGACGTAAAGAGCTACTCGAAGAAGTAAAAGCTACTAACCCAGGAAAATTTATCATTAATTCTTTTGATTGTACTACGGAAAGTAATTCAGAAAAACTATCAGAATTAGTTAGCAAATTAGGAGGTTTAGATTTGCTAATAATGAGCTCAGGAACAGGAGATGAAAACAGCAATCTTGATTATTTAGAAGATGAAAAAACCGTCAACCTCAATGTAAAAGCCTTTACCGAGATTATGGACTGGACTTTTAACTATTTCAGAAAGCAAGGATTTGGACATATTACCGCAATTAGTTCTGTTGCAGGGTTACGAGGTAGCAAATATGCTCCAGCTTACTTTGCCTCAAAAGCATTTCAAATTAATTATTTAGAAAGCCTTCGGAAAATTGCTAAGAAACCAATTTACATCACTGATATCCGTCCAGGATATGTGGATACTGCAATGGCTTTGGGCGATAATTTATTTTGGGTTTCGAGCAAAGAAAAAGCTGCTAAACAAATTTTTAGTGCTATCAAAAACAAGAAAGACGTTGCTTATATTTCAAAACGATGGATTCTGATAGCTTGGGCATTAAAGTTTGTTCCTGGATTTATCTATAAACGGGTTTGACCAATCTAATCATTTCGATACATTTCTCGCATAATCGAAATACTCAATAACCTTGTAACAAGTACCCGGAGTAATTTTTATTTTTCTTGAAATTGTATCGAAGGGTATAATAATCGTTTATAATCGCAAAACTCATAAAGGTTTTCATCAAAATCATTTCGAAGAGAAAATATTTAATGTAATTTTACCAGACCGCACAGGTTTTATAAATCTATGAGGTCTTTTTGGTAAAGATTGATAAGAAATAAGTATTTTCGTGTAAATAAGTGTCAAATGAAAATATACACCAAAACTGGTGATAAAGGAACCACCGCATTATTTGGCGGAACGAGAGTCCCAAAATATCATATTCGTATTGAAAGTTACGGAACGGTAGATGAGTTAAATTCATATATAGGGTTGGTTCGTGATCAAGAAATGGATGCACATTCCAAAAAATTGTTAACTCATATTCAAGAACGATTATTTACTTTGGGCGCAATTTTAGCAACACCTCCAGAAAAGGAAAAGCTTAAAAACGGAAAAGAACGATTGAACATTCCTAGAATAGACGAAGAAGATATTCAATTGTTAGAAACCGAAATGGACTCTATAAGTAACAACCTCCCTCCTATGACGCATTTTGTTTTACCAGGAGGACACCCAACAGTGTCACATTGTCACGTAGCACGATGTATTTGTCGTCGTGCCGAGCGTTTAGCCACTTTATTAAACGATCAAGAACCTATCGATCCTTTGGTTATTAAGTATTTAAATCGTCTATCTGATTACCTATTTATGATGGCACGAAAATTGACCAAAGACTTACAAGTTGAAGAAATAAAATGGGTTCCAAAGAAACTATAATTTTTTCATAAAAATTAATTATAAACAACTGTATTTGAGTTAGTTATAAACGTTCTTAAAAATAAAGCAGAAATAATTACGATTTTACTTGACTTTTTGATCAAAAAAATTATTTTTGCAGAAAATTAAAAATAATAAAGTCTATGTATTGGACATTAGAATTAGCATCCTTTTTAAGTGATGCACCTTGGCCGGCAACAAAAGATGAATTAATAGATTATTCTATTAGAACTGGAGCTCCTATGGAAGTTGTTGAAAACCTTCAAGCAATTGAAGACGAAGGCGACTCTTACGACTCTATCGAAGAAATTTGGCCGGACTATCCCACCGATGAAGATTATCTGTGGAATGAAGATGAATATTAAACAATTAATAAAAAGAAAAAGTCTCTAATTTAAGAGGCTTTTTTTTTGCTTAAAATTTGAAAACTAAAAACAGCCTAACTTTTGGCTATGTGGTTTTTTTACAGTTTTTTTGTATTAGTTATTAAAGAAAATAATTTAAAGGAATATCCTTTAAAAACAATATATAGAAATGGGAATATTAGATAGCGTTTTAAAACTTTTTGTAGGAGATAAATCAAAAAAGGACATTGGAGATCTTCAGCCTTTAGTTAATGAAATTAAGACATTTGAATCGGCGATTGCACAACTTTCAATAGATGAATTAAGAGCAAAAACGACTGAGTTCAAATCCAAAATAAAAGAAGATCAAAAAGCGATTCAAGAGCAAATTGATGAACTTCAAAAGCGTTCTGAAACAGTTGAAGATATCAACGAAAAAGAAGAAATCTACAATCAGATTGATCAATTAAAAGACGATCGTTACGAAGTTGAAAAGAAAACTTTAGACGAAATTCTTCCAGAAGCTTTTGCTGTTATGAAAGAAACAGCAAAACGTTTTAAAGACAATAAAACACTTACCGTTACTGCAACTCCTTTTGATAGAGAAATTTCAGCAAGTAAAGATTATGTTACTCTTGATGGTGATCAAGCAACTTGGCAAAACTCTTGGGACGCCGCCGGAAAAGAGATCACTTGGGATATGGTACATTACGATGTTCAATTAATTGGTGGTATTGCTCTTCATCAAGGAAAAGCTACCGAAATGCATACGGGAGAAGGTAAAACATTGGTGGCAACGCTTCCGATGTACCTAAACGGTTTAGCAGGAAATGGAGTTCACTTAGTAACTGTAAATGATTACTTGGCAAAACGTGATAGTGCATGGATGGCTCCTTTGTTTCAGTTTCACGGCTTGAGTGTGGATTGTATCGATTATCACCAACCAAATTCAGAAGAAAGAAGAAAAGCATATAATGCTGATATTACTTACGGAACCAATAACGAATTCGGTTTTGATTACCTAAGAGACAATATGGCGCACGCGCCCGAAGACTTGGTACAACGCCCACATCATTACGCAATTGTAGATGAGGTGGATTCAGTTTTGATTGATGATGCTCGAACCCCTTTGATTATTTCAGGTCCTGTACCTCAAGGAGATCGCCACGAATTCAACGAATTAAAGCCTAAAGTAGCCGACATTGTTGCTGTTCAGAAAAAACAATTAACCCATGTTTTAGCCGAAGCGAAAAAATTAATTGCTTCAGGTGATGACAAGGAAGGCGGTTTCCAATTACTAAGAGTTTTTAGAGGGATTCCGAAGAACAATGCATTGATTAAATATCTTTCAGAAGAAGGGATTCGTCAATTACTTCAGAAAACTGAAAATCATTATATGTCAGACAATAACCGTGAAATGCCTAAGGTGGATGCGGAATTATACTATGTAATCGATGAGAAAAACAATCAGATTGAATTAACCGATAAAGGAGTTGATTACCTTTCAGGAGAAGACGATCCAGATTTCTTTGTAATGCCAGAAATTGGTGTGGAGATTGCAAAAATTGAAAAGGAAGGACTTTCTTCGGAAGAGGAAGCTGATAAAAAAGAAGAGCTTTTCCGTGACTTCGGAATTAAAAGTGAACGTATCCATACGATGAACCAATTGTTGAAGGCTTATTCATTATTTGAAAAAGATCAGCAATATGTGGTAATGGAAAATAAGGTGATGATTGTAGATGAATCTACAGGTCGTATTATGGACGGAAGACGTTATAGCGACGGATTACATCAAGCGATTGAAGCTAAGGAAAATGTAAAAATTGAAGCGGCTACTCAAACTTTTGCTACGATTACTCTTCAGAATTACTTTAGAATGTACCGTAAACTTTCGGGTATGACAGGTACAGCAGTTACAGAAGCAGGTGAACTTTGGGAAATCTATAAATTGGATGTGGTGGAAATTCCTACCAACAGACCAATTCAACGTGATGACCGTGAAGACAAGATTTACAAAACAAAACGTGAAAAATACAATGCAGTAATTGAAGAGGTTACCAACCTTTCAGAAGCTGGAAGACCAGTGTTGATTGGTACAACTTCGGTAGAGATTTCAGAATTACTAAGTCGTATGTTGAGCATACGTAATGTTAGACATAATGTACTGAATGCGAAATTGCATAAAAAAGAGGCAGATATTGTTGAAGAAGCAGGACACGCGGGAGTAGTTACTATTGCTACCAATATGGCGGGTCGTGGTACCGATATTAAATTATCTGACGAAGTTAAAAAAGCGGGAGGACTTGCCATTGTAGGTACTGAGCGTCACGATTCACGACGTGTTGACAGACAGTTACGTGGTCGTAGTGGTCGTCAAGGAGATCCAGGAAGTTCGCAGTTTTATGTGGCGTTGGATGACAATTTAATGCGTCTCTTCGGAAGTGAACGTATCGCAAAAATGATGGACAAAATGGGATTAGAAGAAGGTGAAGTAATTCAGCATTCTATGATTTCAAAATCTATTGAGAGAGCACAGAAAAAAGTAGAAGAAAACAACTTTGGTATTCGTAAAAGATTATTGGAATATGATGATGTAATGAACGCTCAACGTGAAGTGGTTTACAAACGTCGTTTCCACGCATTATTTGGGGATCGTCTTCGAGTAGATATTGCCAATATGATTTTTGATACGGCAGAAGTGATTGCTGAAGGAAATAAAGGAGCACAAGATTTTAAGAATTTTGAATTTGAATTAATTCGTTATTTCTCTTTAACCTCTCCTGTTTCTGAAAGTGAATTCGAAAACATGAATGCTCAAGAAATTGCAGGAAAAGTTTATAAAGCAGCCTACAGTCATTATCAAGAAAAAATGATTCGTAATGCAGAAGTTGCTTTCCCAGTAATTAAAAATGTTTATGAAACACAGAAAGATCAATACAAGCGTATTTTGGTTCCATTTACAGATGGAGTTAAAACATTAAATGTAGCAACCGATCTTGAAAAAGCATACGAAACTCAAGGAAAACAATTGATTCACGATTTTGAAAAGAATATCTCATTAGCAATTATCGATGATGCTTGGAAAACTCATTTACGTAAAATGGACGAATTGAAACAATCAGTTCAATTAGCGGTTCACGAGCAAAAAGATCCGTTATTAATTTACAAGTTTGAGGCTTTTGAATTATTTAAAGCAATGATTGAGCAAGTGAATAAAGATGTAATTTCTTTCTTATTTAAAGGAGAATTACCTCAAGAGAATCAGCAACAAATTAGAGAAGCACAGCAAGTTAAAGCTAATAAAAACTTAACAGAGCAGAAAGACGAAATCCAGAATATGGATGAGCGTGCTGCCGAGTCTCGTGCTGCTGGTCAAACTCAGCCACAACAACAAATTACAGAAACGATAGTTAGAGAACGTCCAAAAATTGGTCGTAACGAAAAAGTAACTATTAAAAACGTGATGAGCGGTGAAAATAAAACCGTTAAGTTTAAACAAGCAATACCATTACTTGATAAAGGAGAATGGGTTTTGGTTGAATAACAAATTAAACTAAATAGATATTAAAGAGTCATAGAAATATGGCTCTTTTTTATTTTAAAAAATTAATTTTTGATAATTATCATTTATTAATAAGGCGGTAAATTGAAACTTAGTAGAAAATTAAAGTTGCTAGTCATTACTTATAATTTTTTATTACCTTAGATTTTTAAAACAATTAACAAAAAAACAATTCAAATGAAAAAAAGAATAATTCTGTATTCATTACTTTCCGCTTTGTTTTTTGTTTCATGTAACTCATCAGGTGATGGAGAATATGATACAAGAGCAATTGAAAGTTTAGACAAATTAACAGAAACAGTTGGCGACTTAAACTCATTGAGCTATACCGTTGACAGTTACTCCGTTAGTAAAGAAGGAGAAGAAAACTCAAAACTTAGTGATGTTTACTTACGTGATCATAACAAAATGTTTATTAAAAATTCTGGAACAAAAGGAAATAAAAGCTTTTGGTATAATGGAGAAACATTTTCATATTTCTTATTCGATAAAAATGAATATGATATACTCAATGCTCCAGATAACACTTTAAAAGTAATTGATAGTATTAATGCTAATTACGGAATTTATTTTCCTGCTGCAGATTTTTTATATCCAACATTAACAGACGATATGATTACTAGTTACGATCAAATATTATTTTTTGGTGACGAAAAAATAGAAGATATTGATTGTATTTCTATCGAAGCATCCAATGAAGAATATATTGTTCAAATATGGATTAACAAAGAGCTTAATCTACCTTATAAAATGACAATTATTTCAAAAGTTAATGAAAACGAATATTATGAAGCGGTGTATTCTAATTGGAGAATTAATCCAAAGTTGCCAGATGTGATGTTTGAATTTAAAGAGCTAGAAGGTTCAGAAAGAAAAAAGTTTGCACTAATAAATAAAACAGAATAAAAATGAAAAAATATAAATATATAGTTTTTGTAATCTTATTAGTTTTAGGGTCTTCAGCTAATGATATAATGGCACAACGAATGCGTGGTGGTGGCGGAGGCTCAAGAGGAGGTGCAAGCATGAGTCGTGGCGGCGGTGGAGGGAGTAGAAGTTATAGTGGCGGAAATAGATCGAGTAGCTCAAGAAGCACCTTTAATGGTGGAGCAAGAAAATCTACAACTAGACCAAGTACAAGTCAATATAATAGACCTAAAACAACGCGTCCAACCACAAGTAACAGAACTAGACCTTCATCAAGTAACAGAAGCAATGTAAGACCTGCTAATGGAAATAGAAGTTCTAGTACAAGAAACAAATCGAATGTAACTCCTAAAAACAAATCTAGAAACACTAGTAATAGAGCAAGTACTTCTAATAGAAATAAAGCAAATAATAAAGCTTCAAATTCTAACAGAAATAACAATGCTAATAGAAGTTCTAACGGAAATAGGGGGAATAGCAATCGCAATGTAAACCGAAATACAAATAGAAATGTAAACGTTAATGTAAATCGAAATGTAAGAGTTAGTCACAGTGGCGGCTATTATAATGGCTATCGCGGTTATCATTCTTATCATTACCACGGTTACCACGGTTATCATTATGGCTCTTATTGGCATCCTTGGGGTTTCTTTGTAACTACTTTAGCGGTAACAGCAATTGTAGTTTCTATTAATAATGCTTCTTATCATTACGACCAAGGGGTTTATTACCAACAATCTTCTGGTGGATATACAGTTGTTAATGCCCCTACCAATATCGTGGTAAATACCTTACCCAAAGACATGGAAACTATAAAATTAAATGATGACACCTATTATTACTTTGGTGGTGCCTTTTATATAAAAGAAAACGGGAAATATAAAGTTATAGAAGCCCCAGACGGAGCGGTGGTTACTAACATCCCTGAAGGTGGTGAAGAAGTGGAAATAGAAGATCAAAAATATGTAGTTTATAACACTACTTATTACCAGCCGCTTTCTCAAAACGGAAAAGATTTATATCAAGTAGTTGCTATGGAAGAAGTAAATTAATACAATTATTTAGTTTAAAATAAGTCAAAAAAAGTTTCTCTTTAACAGGAGAAATTTTTTTTTGTACCTTGTATATTCACTAATCTATATTTTATATAATGAAAAAAGGGATACTACTAATACTTGGGATAATTCAATTGGTGCAACCGAATTAAAAGCAGTTTGGACAGACGAAAATTTTGATCCAGCTCTAGAAGCATTCTATTATGTAAGAGTTTTAGAAATTCCAACTCCACGTTGGACTTTATACGATGTAGTAAGATTTGGCTCAGAAATGGATAAAGAAATTCCAATGACACAAACCGAAAGAGGCTATACTTCTCCAATTTGGTATTCGCCAAAATAGAAAAAATTATAGTAATTAATTAGGTGAATTAACTCATCTAATCACTAATTATAGTCCATATTGACAGTAGTTATTCTATTTTTTTTAGAAACCTATAATAAATTATCTCTCCGTTACCATTGTCCAAGGTCATTACTAAAGTTCCTTTTTTAATAAATTCGTTTAGGTCGGCTGCAAATAGGTTTACTCCCCATAGTTCTTGATAGTCTTTAATTTGGTCATTAGTTATTGTCAACATCTGACCATTTAATTTATAGTCAGGAATTTGATCATTAGAAAACACTTTGAAAATCGCAGTTAATTCTTCTGAATTATATTCATAATCCTCCCCGGTCATCATAGATTGTACTTTTCCGTTTTCATAAAAGGCAAACCATTGATATTTTTGAGGCCAAGGATTGACTTTATTCAGCTCTTTCTCTTTTGGATGATTAATTTTTTTCCAATAACCAATCAATTCCAAACGGGTTGGTGGCCCACCCATTTCTGAATTATTTTGTCCGAAAACAGAAAAAGAGTAAAGAGCAATCGTAAATAGGAATAAATTTTTAAGCTTCATAAGTAATACTATTATATTTGAGGTCTATTTTTATTACCGCCAATAATTGTACAACCACAATCGTTGACATATTATTTATCTAAAATAACCTTAATGTTCGGTTTAAAATAATTAGGCCCTTTTAAAACTTTCCCATCTTCACGATAAATTGGTTTGCCATCGGCTCCTAATTTACTCATATTACTTTTTTGTATTTCGTTAAAAACTTCTTCTATTTTATGTTGCATCCCATGCTCGATGATGGTTCCACACAATATATAAAGCATATCTCCAAGCGCGTCAGCAACTTCAACCAAATCATTATTATTGGCAGCTTCAAGATATTCTTCATTTTCTTCTTTCATTAAATTAAAACGAAGTAAGTTTTTTTCTTTAGTTAGTTCTGATGTTGGAGAATCTTTCATTCCCAATCCAAATGCTTTGTGAAATGCTTGTACTGCTACTATTTTGTTTTTCATATTAATTGTCCGAGAAGTCGGGTAACTGTTATTATCCCAAATTAATTGGAAATGATTTTATTTCAGTATTAATTTTATTCAAAATACATATCCTAAAAATAGTATTGTATTTTTGTGCCCATAAATCTACAAAAATATGTTTAGTTCTGGTCAATGGATGTTTGTTGTTTTCTTTGTTATTGCGTTTGTGATTATTATGGTTTATAGTTATCGCAAAGACATTGCATTGCACAAAAAACATTATAAAGGTAGTATCTGGATTTTGGTTGGATTCATCGCTTTTGTGATTTTCCTTTTCTTTCTGAAAGGTTGGTTAAAGCATTAATTTAAAACCATTATTTATGTTTCCATGGCATCAATATTTATTAGCTGTAATTTTTATTTTAGGAGGTGTTAATCATTTTAGAAAACCTAAATTATACGAGCGAATTATCCCTCCATACTTGCCAGCTCAAAACAGCTTAGTTTTGATAAGCGGAATTTTAGAAATGCTTTTTGGATTTATGTTGATTACAGAAGAAAACCAATCTATTGGAGCTTGGGGAATTATTATTTTATTAGTGCTTTTTATACCCATACATATTTATATGCTACAAGATAAAAAAGCATCATTAAAACTACCAAAATGGGTTTTAATTATTAGACTTCCGTTACAAACAGCCTTAATTTATTGGGTGTTTATATATATATAATTAGTTTAACTAAAGATATCATTTAATACTTCAGCCAATCTAATTCCACCTTTTTGTAATTGAAACCGAACTGTATCCATATAAACATAGGAGTATCTGTATCGTAGTTTTGCTCCTACTTCAGTAGTCTTATAGATATCTTTACAAAGCTCTCTGCTTTCATTCATCCAGTCTATCGTCGTTCCTTTTTGTATTTCTTCTACTTGTGTTTTTGATAATCGTTTTGCATTAGAAGCTAGCTCTGTGTAAGACATCCCATAGCTTTCTAACATTTTAGAATCCCACACCGTATGCAAATTTGTACCTTGATTGAACCATCTAACTTGAAAGTCGTTTCCTCCTTTATCATCTGCCAATCCAATATGCATTGGTTGATGTAAATCACCAATAAAATGAACCAACATTTTTAAATGAAATATTTTATCTTCTCTAGTAGAAACATTGTTTTTTAAAACATCAATACAAGTCTGAATCCCAACAATAATATCACCTTTTTCGCTTTTAGGGTGCTCCTCGTAAGAACTGTCAAAAGGAAAATTTACATAATGCCAAGATCCAAATTTTCTATAACTATTATCACTTTTAATTTCATCTCCATAATTTGAAACAAAAGCCAATGTCTGACCATTTAACAGCTTATCAATTTCCTTTTTTGCTTTTTTAGTTAAGTATTTCTCAGCTATCTCACTAGTGGTTCTGTGACCTGTTTTTCCCCAATCATCATTGGCGTTGCTTGAAAAAGTAATCAATAATAACAGTAAAATAAGCAGTGGAAGATTTTTCATAATAGTACATAAATTTCAAACAAAGATACAAACAATAAAATGTTATATCTTAGTGTTTTTAATCATCTAAATTTAAAAATAATGAGTTTAAAATGGAATTTCATTCTTTTTTTATTTTTCGGAATAAGTACTATTAATTCTCAAACATTTCGTTCCGAAGATATTAGTATCAATTCAATTATAGATGGTACATTATTAGTACCCAAAGGAAAATCTAAAAAACCATTAGTTATTATTATTCAAGGTTCTGGTCCAACAGATAGAGATGGGAATCAAACTAATTTAAAAAACAATTCTTTAAAATTTTTAGCAGAAGGGCTTTACAAAAAAAACATAGCTTCTTTTAGATATGACAAACGATTTGTAAAACAAGTTCTAAATGGCACATTTGATGAAAATGATGCCGATTTTAATGATTTTATTACAGATGCAAAATCTGTTTGCAACTATTTTAATAAGGACAAACGGTTTTCAAAAATCATTATCATTGGTCACAGTCAAGGATCTTTAGTCGGGATGGTGGCTGCTCAAGACAAACATATCGATGGTTTTATTTCAATAGGTGGAGCAGGTCAAGAAATTGATGATGTTATTGTCTATCAATTAGAAAAACAATCTCCAAATTTAAAAGAAAACGCTCGGCTTTCTTTTGACGATCTACGTGTTAATGGTGTTTCTTTAAATTATTCACCAGCTTTGGCTTCTATTTTTAGGCCTTCTATTCAAAACTTTATGTTTTCTTGGATGCAATACAATCCGCAAACCGAAATTGCAAAACTTAACATTCCTATTTTAATAATAAATGGTGACAAAGATATTCAAGTACAGGTTTCTGAAGCTGAATTACTAAAATCTGCTAATCCCTCAGCTAAATTAATCATCGTTCCTTTTATGAACCATATATTGAAAGAAATAAAAGGAGAACAAATAGAAAACTTACAATCTTACAACAAAGAAAATATGTCTGTAATGCCTAAATTAATTAATGAAATAAGCGATTTTATTTTAAAATAGAATTACTTTAATCCTTCTAAACTACTTTTTAAGGTTTCAATTTTAGCCAAAGCATCTGCTTCTTTTTGACGCTCAATTGCAACTACTTGCTCTGGAGCATTATTTACAAATCGTTCGTTTTTAAGTTTTCCTTGAATACTTTTTAAAAACCCTTCGGTGTATTTTAACTCTTCTGTGATTTTTGCAATTTCTTCTTCCACATTAATCGCACCACTCATCGGAATAAAATATTCATTCGATTTAACACGATAGGTTAAAGCACCATCCATTTTTTCTGAAATATAATCTAAGCTTTCAATATTCCCCATTTTTTTAATTACCGTATCAAATGAAGTAGAAGCATTAATATTATTAATCACCGATAAGTTGATGGTTTCTTTAAAGGAAATGTTTTTCTCTTTTCTAATAGTTCTAATTCCTGAAATCACTTCGGAAGCAATTTCAAAATCTTTTAAAATTTTAGAATTAATTGGTTTTACAGAAGGATATGAAGAAACTATCAAAGCCTCTTCTGTTGTTCTATCTGTAATTTGCTGCCAAATTTCTTCGGTAATAAAAGGCATAAACGGATGCAGAACTTTTAAATTATTTTCGAATGCTTCAATAATTACATCAAAGGTTTTCCGGTCAATTGGTTGCTGATATCCTGGTTTTACCATTTCTAATAACCAAGAACAAAAATCATCCCAAATTAGTTTATAAATAGTCATTAACGAATCTGATAAACGGTATTTTAAGAAATGATCTTCCATTTCAGCAAAGGCAGATTGGAACTTAGAATCGTACCATTCCAACGCAATTTTACTAGATTCTGGTTGCGGAATTTCATCATTCACTTCCCAACCGCTAACTAATTTATAAGCGTTTATTAGCTTGTTTTTAAATGCTTTTCCTTGTTGTAATTTAGATTCGTCAAACAATAAATCGTTTCCAGCTCCTGAGCTTAACAACATCATTCCCGATCTTACTGCATCGGCGCTGTAGTCTTCAATTAACTTTAAAGCATCGGGAGAATTTCCTAATTGTTTCGACATTTTTCTACCTTGATTGTCACGAACAATTCCAGTGAAATATACATTATTAAAAGGTTTCTCATTCCTAAATTCATAACCCGCAAAAATCATTCGAGCCACCCAAAAGAAAATAATATCTGGTCCCGTCACCAGATCATTAGTAGGATAGTAATAGTTGATTTCTTTATTATCAGGATTTCTAACTCCGTCGAATACTGAAATTGGCCATAACCAAGAGGAGAACCAAGTGTCTAATGCATCGTTGTCTTGTCGCAAGTCTTCAGCCTTCAATCCTCTGTCTTCCGTTTTCTCAATAGCCAACTTCAAAGCCTCTTCCTTAGTTTCAGCAACTACAAAATCTTCTTTTCCATCGCCATAAAAATAAGCAGGAATTTGTTGTCCCCACCATAATTGACGCGATACATTCCAATCTCTAATATTTTCTAGCCAGTGACGGTAGGTGTTTTCAATTTTCTTTGGATATAATTTAATATCTTGAGTTTCTAAAACTGCCGAAAGAGCTGGCTTCACCATATCTTCCATTTTTAAAAACCATTGGTCTGAAAGTCTTGGCTCGATAACCGCCTTTGTACGTTCTGAAGTTCCTACTTTATTAAGATGATTTTCTGTTTTCTGAAGACATCCTAATGTTTCTAATTCAGCTGAAATTTCTTCTCTAACCACAAAACGATCTTTGCCTTGATAATGCATTCCGAAGCTATTTAAAGTAGCATCTTCATTAAAAATATCGATTACTTCTAAGTTATGCTTATCACCTAAAGCTTTATCATTAATATCATGAGCAGGAGTTACTTTTAAACAACCTGTTCCAAATTCAACATCTACATAGTCGTCTTCAATTATAGGAATTACACGATTACAAATAGGAACAATTGCTTTTTTACCTTTTAAATGTGTAAAACGTTCATCATTCGGGTTGATACAAATTGCAGTATCTCCCAAAATAGTTTCAGGGCGAGTAGTAGCAATGGTTAGCGTTTCTTCAGACCCTTCAATTTTATAGTTGATATAATAAAGTTTTCCGTTTTGTTCTACATATTCAACCTCTTCATCAGACAGTGTTGTCTTTGCTTCAGGATCCCAATTTACCATTCGGTATCCTCTATAAATTAATCCTTTGTTATATAAATCAACAAAAGTTTTAATTACAGATTCACTCATTTCATCATCCAATGTAAATTTGGTACGGTCCCAATCGCAAGAACACCCTAATTTCTTCAATTGCTCCAAAATTACGCCGCCATATTGATGTGTCCAATCCCATGCATGTTTTAAAAATTCTTCTCGAGTAAGGTCATTTTTATCGATTCCTTGCTCCTTTAGTTTTGCAACTACTTTTGCTTCAGTAGCAATAGAAGCATGGTCGGTACCAGGTACCCAACAAGCATTTTTCCCTTGTAAACGCGCGCGACGAATCAAAACATCTTGAATGGTATTATTCAGCATATGCCCCATATGTAAAATTCCTGTCACATTTGGTGGCGGAATAACAATGGTATATGGTTCTCTTTCATCTACTTCAGAATGAAAATAATTATTTTTCATCCAGTAGTCATACCACTTATCTTCCACATTATGAGAACTATCTATTGCTTTTAAAGCCATTTTGGTCTAATTTTTGAGTAATAATCTGCAAAAGTAGGTATAACTACAAGATTATAAAAGTGATTAATTTATTTTGCGAATGTTTTAAACTTAATTACATTAGCAGCAATATTAAACCTATATGTTATGAAAAAAATAGTAGCAATTGCATTAATAGCAATCGTATCATTTGTAACCCAAGCAAATGCACAAGCAAAAATTGAATTTAAATCTGAAACCATTGATTATGGAGAGATTGAAAAAGGTAGCGATGGTGTTCGTGTTTTTGAATTTACGAATACTGGAGATGAACCTTTAATTATATCTGAAGTAAAATCATCTTGTGGTTGTACTGTACCTTCAAAACCTGACGGACCAGTTGCACCTGGAGCTTCCAGTACTATCAGTGTTAAATATGATACAAAAAGAGTTGGACCTATCAGAAAAACGGTAACCGTTTACTCAAATGCTTCACAAGCAATTATATCTTTAAAAATAAAAGGTAAAGTTTTAGCAGATAGTAATAACGGAAAAAGTGTTTTAGAAAAAACAAAATAAAAATATTCAATATCTATTAAAAGGCTAGCAATGATCAAATCATTGCTAGCCTTTTTTTTATAATACCTTTTTTAAATAAAATTTTTTTGAAAATAAGATTCCTGCTCTATTTACTTCCAGTGTTATTTTCTTATCGGCTTTTGAAGCAAACAAGCCAATTATTTCTGAAAGTTTGTATTTATGTACCACCCGCCCATTAATTGTTTTAATTTCATCACCAACCATAAAACCAGCAAGATCAGCAGGAGAATCTTTTCTTATTTCTGAAATTACAAACTTTGGTGCCAAGTAAAAATTATAAACAGTACTTAGTCTAATTTTAACTGCACCATCGTCTTCTAAATTATTTAATGGAGTTCCTGCTTTCTCTTTTATTAATATAACTCCATCGTGTTTTATTGAAATACCACTCATATTATAATGAAATGGTTTTTTAAATTTATTATTTTTCTTTAAATATATTTTATTTGAAGGGTAATCAAAAATCACAGTAAACCTTATTAACATTTCACCTCCAAGACTTCCATCCCTTTCTTTATAAAAATTAATTCTTTCTATAAATTCCTTATCCGGAAAAGCAACTTTAACATTCTCTAATTTAAATTCACCAAGTGTTACCTTAGGCAGCTTTGCTCTTTTTCCAAAAATAACACCACTTAATCCTTGCCCTAAAAAATCATTAAAATATTTTTTATTTGGATAATTTTTAAACACTTGGTCATCAAATAGCCATATTGCATCACTTGACCCAGAATCTATTAAAAGTGTTTTTTCTTCAAATGTGCCAACAGAATTGATGCTTAATTTTAAATAGGGTTTGAAATCCTGAAGAAATAAATTAAATTCTTCATATTTTTTATCTATTTTTAGCTTGGTTGAACCTGAATTATAAAAATGAATTTTACTAGAGCTATAGTTTGTTTTTACTATAAAATTTTTAAAAAAATCATAGCCAATAATACCGTGAATTGGTATTCCCATACGAGTAGAAAGATCTAAGGAGTCACCAAATATTATCAATATAGTATGGTTAACATCTGTTGCTTTACCTATCTTAACTATATTATTCCTGCTTTTTAACCCAGTGATACTTTTTTCATTTCCAATACCTCTAATTTTTATTGAAGTTGCGTTTTTAATTTCTAGAGAATCTGCTTCAGAAAAATTAAACATTATTGTAGAACCAACACCTGTATCTAATAAAAAACTCAATTTTGTGCCATTTACTTCAACAGGAATAACGACTAAATTATTGATTAATTTAAAAGATATTTTTCCTTTTTCTATACCTTCTGGCAACATAAATTTACCCTGAGCTCTCGTATTAAAATGGATAAAAGCGAATAAAATAAAAAGGAAATAAAAGCGATATTTTTTGATTGATGTTTTCAATTAGGTTAAGATATATAAAATTATCAAAAGACCTGTATTTAACATCAATTTTTAAGAAATATTTTGCAACTTTGTAGCTTAAAATCTTATAATATGCCTTCTATATCTTCAAAAGGAAAAAACATGCCAGAATCACCAATTAGAAAATTGGTGCCATTTTCTGAAAAAGCAATTAAAGATGGAAAAAAAATCTACTACCTTAACATTGGTCAGCCAGATATAAAAACTCCACAAATTGCTTTAGATGCTGTAAAAAACAACACTCTTAATGTTCTTGCTTATTCAAGATCGGAAGGTTCTGAAGAATACCGTAAGAAAATTTCAAATTATTATAAAAACAATAATATCCCAGTTGATGTAAATGAAATAATCGTTACTACCGGAGGAAGCGAAGCTTTACTTTTTGCAATGGGAACCATCGCAGATCAAGGAGATGAGATTATTATTCCTGAACCTTTTTATGCTAATTACAACGGATTTGCAACAGCTTCAGGAGTAAAAATTGTTCCTGTAATTTCAAAAATTGAAGATAATTTTGCCTTACCTCCTATTTCTGAATTTGAAAAATTAATCACTTCAAAAACCAAAGCAATAATAATTTGTAACCCTGGAAATCCTACAGGCTATTTATATTCAAAAGAAGAGATTCAGAAATTAGCAGCTATTGTTTTAAAGCACGATTTGTTTATAGTAGCTGATGAAGTTTACCGTGAATTTACTTATGATGGTGTAGAACATTATTCTATTTTGCAAGAAGAAAGCCTCTTTAATAACGGAATAATTATAGATTCAGTTTCAAAAAGATACAGTATGTGTGGTGCAAGAATTGGTTGCTTGGTGTCAAAAAACAAAGAGATTATTTCTACTGCATTAAAATTTGCTCAAGCTCGATTAAGTCCGCCAACCTATGCACAAATTGCTAGTGAGGCAGCACTTGAAACTCCGCAGAGTTATTTTGACGAAGTAATTATAGAATACAAAGACCGTAGAGATACATTGATAAAACATTTACAAGAAATCTCTGGTGTTAAAGTAGGGGTTCCAAAAGGTGCATTTTATTGTATTGTTGAGCTTCCCGTTAAAAATAGTGACAAATTTGCACAATGGCTTTTAGAAGATTTTGATGTAAATGGAGAAACAATAATGGTAGCTCCCGCTGCTGGTTTTTACTCTTCGGAAGGAGTTGGTCTCAACCAAATAAGAATTGCTTATGTTTTAAAGAAAGAAGATTTAATAAAATCTGTTGAAATATTAAAAGCAGCATTACAAGAATATCAAGATTAATGCACATTGAAGAAAACAAATCGCTAAAAAAATACAATACTTTCTCCATAGATTGTAAAGCACGGTATTTTGTTTCGATCTCAAATTTAATTGAATTAAAAGAGACTTTAAATACTTCTATTCACCCAACTAAATTAATTCTTGGAGGAGGAAGCAATATGCTACTTACCAAAGATGTAGATGCATTAGTTATTCATATAAATTTAAAAGGAATTGAAATAATTTCTGAAGACCAAAATACTGTCACTATTAAAGTAATGGCAGGAGAAAATTGGCACGATTTTGTTCAGTATTGTATTAAAAATAATTTTGGCGGAATCGAAAACTTATCATTAATTCCAGGTAATGTTGGCACTGCTCCTATCCAAAATATTGGTGCTTATGGAGTAGAGATAAAAGATGTTTTTAAAAGTTGTCAAACTCTTTCCATAAAAGATTTTACTGAAAAAGTTTTTTTAAAAAAAGAATGTGATTTTGGTTATCGAAATTCCATCTTTAAAAATGCCGCTAAAGGCAAATACATCATTACTAATGTAACTTTTAAGCTTACTAAAAAGAATCATCAAATCAACATCGATTATGGTGCTATTCAAGATAAATTAAAAGAAAAGAACATAGAAAAACCTAGTCTAAAAGACATTTCGGAGGCAGTAATTGAAATTAGGCAATCAAAATTACCAGATCCGAAACAATTAGGAAACAGTGGCAGTTTTTTTAAAAACCCTGTAATCAGCTTTGAAGAATTTAATAGGTTTAGTCTTCAAAATCCTGATGCTCCATTTTATAAATTATCCGAATCTGAATATAAAATTCCTGCAGGATGGTTAATTGAAAAAACTGGCTTTAAAGGAAAGCGATTTGGAGATGCTGGAGTCCATAATAACCAAGCACTGGTATTGGTAAATTATGGAAATGCTTCAGGTCAAGATATTATTAAACTTGCTAATAAAATTCAAGAAAAAGTAAAAACCAATTTCGGCATTTCCATTGTTCCAGAAGTAAACATAATTTAGTTAAAAACTAACACTTTATTTAAAACATGCATTACTCCATTTGATGCTTCAATATCTCTTTTTACAATAATTGCCCTATTTCCATTTTCATCTTTAATAGAAATATCTTTTCCTTTTTTTGATGCAGTAAAAGTAGCTCCAGACATAGTTGTTAAAACAAATTTTCCTTTGTTCTTTTTAATTTCAGAAGTTAGTTCTTCAAAATTATAGCTTCCTTCAACAATATGTGTTTTAAGTAAAGTAGCTATAGAATCCTTATTCTTAATATTGGTTAGCTTCTTTTTATTTTCTTCAGATAAACTATTAAAAGCTTCATTAGAAGGCGCGAATACAGTAAATGGACCGTCTTGATCTGATAATATTTTATTTAAATTTGCAGATATTAAGGCACTAACATATTTTTTAGTGCTTGGCGTCTGCATTGCTCTGGACAGCAAACTGCTTAAAACTTTTTTGTCATTTCCTGTTAACACTTTAGGTTCCTTTTTCTTAGGAGTCTCAATTTCAGTTTTATTTTGTGGGGTAGTATTCTCTTTTTCTTCTTTAGTATCGTTTTTACAAGAAACAATTAATATTGACAAGCAAATTAAAAAAAAAGTGTGACGGATATTCTTCATAGTTAGTTAAAATTTATTCTGGCTAAAAATACTAAAAACCGATATATAAAAGCAAGAAAGATTGTATTTTTGCAGTCTAAATATTTGTTATGGGAATCTTTTTTATAACCATTGGATTATTATTACTTGCCTTTGCAGGAATTGCATTAAAAATTTGGGCAAAAAAAGACGGAAAATTTGGAGGAACTTGTGCCAGTCAAAGTCCGTTTTTAAACAAAGAAGGCACCACTTGTGGTTACTGCGGAAAAACACCAGATAAGTTTGATACTTGCTCGAACGAATCTCAAGAATAAAAAGTTTCGCTTATGGTATTACTTTACATTCTTGCTTTTGTAGTACTTATTAATTGTTGCTTTTACTTATTGTTTTCTAAATTTTCATTTTCTACTTCTTCTAAAAAAAATAGTGAAGAGAACTTCCCTGTTTCTTTGATTATTTGCGCTAAAAATGAAGCCGATAATCTTAAAACTCACATTCCTTTTTGGTTAAGTCAGAATTATCCAGAATTCGAAATTATTTTAATCAACGATGCTTCTTATGATGACTCATTAGAAATAATGGAATCTTTTGCAGAAGAAAATTCCAACATTAAGATTGTAGATGTTGAAAACAATGAAGCTTTTTGGGGTTCAAAAAAATATGCACTTACCTTAGGAATAAAAAAGGCAAATCATCAACGAATGATTTTTACCGATGCCGATTGTAAACCTGCTTCTAATAATTGGCTTCAAGAAATGGCAAGTCAGTTTTCAGTAGAAAAACAAGTGGTTTTAGGTTTTGGAGCTTATCAAAAGCTTTCAGGGTTATTAAATAAATTAATCCGTTTTGAAACTTTCATGACTGCTGTTCAGTATTTTTCGTATGCAAAAGCAGGAATACCTTATATGGGAGTTGGAAGGAACTTAGGTTATACTAGCAAATTGTATTACGACAATCGAGGATTTATGTCACATATGGAAATTCCTTCTGGAGATGACGATTTGTTTGTAAATGAAGTGGCTACAAAAACGAATACTGCTATTTGTTTTTCAAAAAATTCTTTCACCTATTCTGAACCAAAAAAAACTTGGAAAGAATGGCT
This sequence comes from Flavobacteriaceae bacterium, assembly GCA_046055745.1. Lineage (GTDB taxonomy): Bacteria > Bacteroidota > Bacteroidia > Flavobacteriales > Flavobacteriaceae > Marifrigoribacter. Next base: position 32,414 of record JASFZG010000005.1, read on the forward strand.
TCATCAAAAAAGAAGACATCTAAGCACTGCAAAACATTACCAAACAAAACATAAATTTTTATTGGGATTGTATTACATTTCACAAGTTCTATTTTGGGTGCTTTCTATTCTAACATTTATATTTCTAGATTGGAAAATTCCTCTAGCTATTGTTCTTTTCAGATTAATAATTCAATATATTGTTCTTATAAAAGCAGCTAAAAATTTAGACCAAAAAGACTTACTGTACTGGCTTCCGTTTTTAGAGATATTTTTGATTTTATTTCAATTTAGTATCTTTATTTCCAATAGCTCGTCAAAACCTACTTCGTGGAAATAAACAAAAAAGATATTCGTCTTCAAATTAATAATGCAAAAGGAGGATCTCAAACAGCATTTAATGTTTTATTAGATCATTATTGGAATGATGTATATCGATTTCAGTTAAAGCGAGTTAAAAACGAATATGAAGCCGAAGACATCACTATTGAAACCTTCTCAAAAGCCTTTGATAAAATTCATACTTTTAATGATGAATATGAGTTTGGAACTTGGTTAATTACCATTTCAAAAAACATTCAGATTGATAAAAGCAGGAAAAAAAATGCTTCCATTCATTCACAATCTACAGATACTTCAGACGAACAAGTAAAAAGGATTCCCGATGATGCTCCAACTCCAGAAGACAAACTAATTACCAAGCAAAACCTTGCAGAATTATTGCATTTCATTAAACAGTTAAAACCTCATTATCAAGATGTAATAAATCTTCGATATTTTCAGGAAATGAGTTATTTAGAAATTTCAGAAGAACTAAAAGAGCCTTTAAACAACGTAAAAATTCGGTTGTTAAGAGCTCGAAAATTATTAGCTGAAATTATTACAAAAAACACAAATAATTGAAATAATTTTCCACCCATTCTTTATTCGGAAACTTTGTATCTTTGACCTCGATTATGAGCACAGAAACTACAGAAAAAAAACGATTTACACCGAAACCAAAATGGCTTCGCGTAAAGTTACCAACGGGTAAAAAATATACCGATTTACGGAACTTAGTAGACAAGTACCAACTCAACACTATTTGCACCTCTGGAAGCTGCCCAAATATGGGAGAATGCTGGACCGAAGGTACCGCAACTTTTATGATTTTAGGAAATGTTTGCACGCGTTCTTGCGGATTTTGTGGCGTTAAAACTGGACGTCCAGAAACGGTAGATTGGGACGAACCTGAAAAAGTTGCACGTTCTATTAAATTAATGAAGATCAAACACGCAGTTATTACCTCGGTAGATCGTGATGATTTAAAAGATATGGGTTCTATTTTATGGTCGGAAACTGTTAAGTCAATTAGACGAATGAATCCCAATACTACTTTAGAAACTTTAATCCCAGATTTTCAAGGAAACACAACAAATATCGATCGGATTTTAGCAGTGAAACCTGAAATTATTTCTCATAATATGGAAACTGTAAAGCGGCTGTCTAGAGAAGTGAGAATACAAGCAAAATATGAGCGCAGTCTTGAAGTTTTAAATTATATGAAACGACAAGGAGCGCCTCGAACAAAAAGCGGAATAATGCTTGGACTTGGTGAAACCGAAGAGGAAGTACTTCAAACCATGAAGGATTTACGAAATGTAAATTTGGATATCATCACGATTGGTCAATATTTACAACCTTCAAAAAAACATCTTTCAGTAAAAGAGTTTATTACACCTGAGCAATTTAAAAAATACGAAACTATTGGCTTAGAAATGGGCTTCCGTCATGTGGAAAGTGGTGCTTTAGTTCGTTCTTCATATAAAGCTCAAAAACATCTTACTTAGTTCTTGAAAATGAAAGAAACTATTCAAATAGGTATTAATGGTTTTGGAAGAATAGGCAGAACTCTTTTTAGGCTTTTACTTAATCACCCAACTATTGAAGTTGTGGCTATTAACGATCTTTCAGATGTTAAAACAATGAGTCATCTTTTAAAGTATGACAGTATTCATGGTGTTTTACAAGAAGAAATTTCTTATTCTGAAAACGAATTGGTAGTTTCAGGAAAATCGATTCGGTTTACTTCAGAAAAAAATATTAAGCAAATTAATTGGGAAAAATTAGATCTTGTAATTGAATGCTCTGGGAAATTTAAAACTCGAGAGGAACTTCAAAATCACATCAATAATGGAGCTGAAAAAGTAATTTTATCGGTTCCTCCAGTAGATGATTCTATTAAAATGGTTGTACTTGGAGTGAATGATTTCATTATAGATTCTGAAGACACTATTATTTCAAATGCATCTTGTACGACCAATAATGCGGCTCCAATGCTTCAAGTTATTAATGAACTTTGTGGAATTGAACAAGCATATATTACCACAGTACATTCTTATACAACCGACCAAAGCTTACACGACCAACCACATCGTGATTTACGAAGAGCTCGTGCTGCAAGTCAGTCGATAGTACCAACAACCACTGGAGCTGCCAAGGCATTAACAAAAATATTTCCTGAACTAGGGAACGTAATTGGAGGTTGTGGTATTAGAGTTCCTGTTCCAAATGGATCACTTACAGATATCACCATTAATGCAAAAAAAGAAGTGAGTATTGAACAAATAAATACAGCTTTTAAAAACGCTTCAGAAAATCAATTTAAAAATATCCTTCAATATACCGAAGATCCTATAGTTTCAATTGATATAAATGGTAATAATCATTCGTGTATTTTTGATGCAGGAATGACTTCAGCCATTGGAAAAATGATAAAAATTATTGGCTGGTATGATAATGAAGTTGGGTACTCTTCAAGAATAATAGATTTAATTAAACTAGTATCTAAGAATTAAGTATATTTAGCCTTGAAGAATGACAGGTTTTTTTAAGAAATATATAACTTTACTTACCCTTATTGTTTGCTTCTTTTTTACGCATCAAATGCATGCACAAGAAGTTAAGCAAGATACTTTATCTTTAATAAAAAACTACCAATTAAAGGCTAAAGAGGCCATCTTTACTCAGGATTTTGAGTCAGCCATTATAAACCTCAATCAGGCTACTATTTTAGTTTTAAATTCTAAAGACTATCTTTTAAAAGCAAATATTCATCTAATTTTTGCTGAACTACAATACAGTTTACATAATTTTAAAAAAGCAGAATCTGAAGTTCTAAATGCAATTACTCACTTAAAAAAAACTGAGGATAATTTAAGACTTGGAAAATCTTATAATTTATATGGATTAATATTATCAAAAACTGGAAGATTTAACGATTCAGAAAAATATTTAAAAGATGCTGATGTAATTTTCACCAAATTAAATGACGAAAAGAACCAAGCGCTAACCATTTTTAACTTTGGAATTCTTGAACTTGATAAAAACAATCCAAGTATTGCTATCAATTATTTTGAAGCAACTCTACCTTTATTAATTTCTAATAATTTAACTCAAGACGAAGCAAAGGCCTATTTAAAAGAAGCAGAGGCATTATTAAGACTTCCCGAATCAGAAAACAACAAAAATTTACTATTAGCAAAGTCTGCTTTAAAAAAATCTGTTTCGATAATAAACCAAAATTCATATTCAAAATTAAAAATAGAAAGTTATAAAATTGAATCTCAGATCGCAATAAGGGAAAATGAACCTCAAAAAGCAGCTCACTTATTAAACCTTTATTCAGTAAAAAAAGATTCTCTTTTTGGAGTATTTATTCATGCTATTTCAAAAAGTTCAGAATACGATTCTAATATTGGTGATTTGAACGAAATTATTGCTACTCAGCAAAGTGATTTAGATAAAAAACAAAAATCTATTGATTTTGGTAGAATGACCACAGGGCTTAGTATAGCCCTAATTATCATTTTATCACTCTTGGCATTGTCATTATTTAAAAACAACAATTTACGTGCAAAGGCAAATGACCTTCTAAAAGATAAAAACATAGAACTTACCCTAGCAAAAGAAAAGGCAGAAAGAGCCTCTTTAGCTAAGGCACAATTTCTTTCAACTATTACACACGAATTAAGAACCCCGCTTTATGCAGTAACTGGACTTACTCATTTATTATTAGAAGAAGATCCAAAACCTAACCAAAAAGAACATTTAAATTCTTTGAAGTTCTCAGGTGAATATTTATTATCTTTAATAAATAACATTCTGGATTTAAACAAATTGGAAGCAAATAAAGTTGAAATTGAAAAAACAACTTTCAGCCTTAACAAACGAATTAACGATGTACTAATCGCTCTTAAGAAAACAGCAGAAGATCGTAAAAACAGTTTGAATTTCGAATATGACGAAACTATTCCAGAGAAATTAATTGGTGATCCACTAAAATTATCACAAGTCTTAATTAACCTAATTGGTAACTCTGTAAAATTTACTCAAAATGGTGAGGTTACAATTCGGGTAAATATGATCAATCGATCTAAAGATAAGGTAAATCTTCACATTGAAATTGAAGATACTGGAGTTGGTATTTCGAAGAAAAAACAGAAAAGTATTTTCGAAACTTTTAATCAAGGTTCTCTTCAAATTAACAGAAAATTCGGAGGCTCTGGATTGGGACTTTCCATTGTAAAAAACCTTTTAGAATTAATGAATAGTAAAATCTATTTAGAAAGCATATTAGGTCAAGGTTCAAAATTTTGGTTTGATATTTCCTTCATTATTTCTAAAAGTTCAAAAGATGTTTCAAACCTAAGCAATGAAACATATAATATAGATTACAAAGCACTTGAAAATGTTTCCATATTAGTGGTTGAAGACAACAAAATCAACCAGATGATTACCAAAAAAATTCTGGAAAAGCACAAGTTTATTTGTAAGGTTGCAAACAATGGAATGGATGCCATTAAAATGGTTCATGAAAATGATTTTAAAGTGATTTTAATGGATATTCATATGCCAGGAATTAGCGGAATCGAAACCACACAACGAATTAGAGAATTCAATAAAGAACTTCCAATCATAGCCTTAACTGCTGTTACTATCGATGAAAATTTAGATGAATTTTACAAAGCTGGATTTAACGAAATTATCCCTAAGCCTTTTAAACCTGAAGACTTCTTCGAGAAAATCTACCGTACATTAGAAGCTAGTAAATCTTCTAAAGGTTAAATTATTGTTTTGAACTAAAATTTTCAATTTCATCAATAACATATTCTTTATAAAAAGCCTCTTGTTTTTTTAAAATTATCGTTTTAATCGGTAAATAATAAACAGCAAATTTATCTAATCTTGGCTGTAGCCTTACAAAATCTTTTTCGGTAGTTAGAATGATTTCCTTTTGTTGTAAACCTTCAATCTCTGAAATAGAAAAATGATGATGATCTGGAAACTTTTTATGATTAAAATCAAAATGCTTTTCCTTTAAAAATTTCACTAACGGTTTCGGGTTTGCAATTCCAGTTACTAAGGTAAATTTTTTGTCATTTAAATATTCTATTGACAAGGTTTCAGTAATTCCGAAGATGGACTCATCATATCCGATTTTTGAAAAATATATTTTCTGATCTGGTTTTAAATTCAGCAAATATTGAATTTCTTGAAGTTTTGAATAGGATACTTTTTCAGGGCATTTCGTAACTACAATAACATCTGCACGCTTTGCTCCTCTTTTTGATTCTCGTAAATTTCCAGTTGGCAAAATGTAGTCGTTAATGTATAGTTCGTCAAAAGTGGTCAATAATATATAGGTAGAAGCTTTTACTTTCCGATGCTGAAATGCATCATCCAATAAAATAACATCTGCTTTTACTTTAATTTGTTCAATTCCCTCTTGGCGATCTGCGCAAACTGCAACCGTAACTTTAGGGAATTTTTGCTTAAACTGAAGCGGTTCATCACCAACATCTTCCGCTTTACTATTTTCTAAAACTTCTAAAAACCCAGAAGTTTTTCGTTTATAACCCCGACTTAAAACGGCAACTTGGTATTCTTCTTTTAAAAAACTGATTAAGAATTCAATCATTGGAGATTTTCCAGTTCCACCAGTAGAAAGGTTTCCAACACAGATTATTGGAGTTGAATACGATTTACTCTTCAACCAGCCTTTATCGTAGCATAAATTTCGAAATGCTAAAATGCTTCCATATAACCAAGAAAAAGGTAAAAGTAGTTTTTGAAGAAGGTGAACCATAAAACAAAAATACAACTTCCTTTAAAACTGAAACCCTTTCGTATTATTCATGTGTCTATAATATTTATAGTCATGGATATTTCAAAAAGGAATATTATATTTACACTAAATATTTATTATGAAGATTAAAGAGGTTATCCATCTTTTAGAAGATTTAGCGCCACTCTCCTATTCCGAAGATTTTGATAACACAGGGCTTTTGGTTGGAAACTCTAACACTAAAGTTTCAGGAATATTAGTGACGCTCGATACTTTAGAAAGCGTTGTTGATGAAGCAATTTCCAATAATTGCAATCTTATTGTAAGCTTTCATCCTATTATTTTTTCAGGATTAAAAAAACTTACCGGAAAAAATTATGTAGAACGTGTGGTTATTAAAGCCATTAAAAATGATATCGCTATTTTCTCGATGCATACTGCTTTAGATAATTCGTGGAATGGTGTAAATGCTATGATTTGCGAGAAATTACAATTGGTAAATCGTAAGATATTAATTCCGAAAAAGGAAACGATAAAAAAATTAACTACCTATGTTCCTGTTGAAAATGCGGATACGCTACGGAATTCATTATTTAAAGCTGGAGCAGGAAATATAGGAAATTACAGTAGTTGTAGTTTTACTTCGGAAGGCATTGGAAGTTTTTTAGGTGAAGAGGATTCTAACCAAGTGAAAGGCGAAAAAGGCACCCTTCATTTTGAAAAAGAAATTCAGGTGAATGTTACTTTTCAGAAACATAAAGAAGCTTCCGTTCTAAAAGCATTGTTTGATTCACATCCTTATGAAGAAGTTACTTACGAAATAATAGCCCTCGAAAATACCAATCAAAAATTAGGAATGGGAATGATTGCCGAATTAGAAAATCCTTTATCTGAAGTCGACTTTTTAAAGCATCTTAAAAATACAATGAATACTAATTGTGTTCGTCATTCAAAATTAAGAGGTCAAAAAATTCGTAAAATTGCTGTGTTAGGAGGTAGTGGAAGTTTTGCAATTTCAGCAGCAAAACAAGTAGGTGCAGATGCTTTTGTAACAGCGGATTGTAAATATCATGACTTTTTAAAAGCCGAAAACAACCTGCTATTAGCAGATATCGGTCATTATGAAAGTGAACAGTTCACAAAAGAACTTTTAGTTGCTTTCCTTTCCAAAAAAATTAGTACTTTTGCACCCGCCTTGTCGACAAGCAGGCTTGTTTTATCGCAAATAAATACCAATCCAATTACCTATTTTTAAAAGATGGCAAAAAAAACTGAAATCACTGTAGAAGAGAAGTTAAGAGCATTATTCGATTTACAATTAATAGATTCTAGAATTGATAAAATTCGTGACATTCGTGGAGAACTTCCTTTAGAAGTGGAAGACCTTGAAGATGAATTAGCAGGAATGAACACTCGTCTTGAAAAATTAGTGGAAGGAATTGAAGTAGTTGACAATAGTATTTCCGATAAGAAAAACCAGATTGAAGAATCTAAAGTTCTTATGAAAAAATACGCTAAACAACAAGATAATGTTCGTAACAATCGTGAATATGATTCTTTAAGCAAGGAAATTGAATTTCAAGAATTAGAAATTGAATTGAACGAAAAACACATTAAAGAATTCAAGGTTCAGATAGAGCAAAAGAAAATTATTCTTGAAGAGACAAGAGAACGTCTTACACAACGTCAAGATCATTTAGATCACAAACAAGGTGAGTTAGATGAAATTTTAGCTGAAACTGAAAAAGAAGAACAAGCATTACTTAAAAAATCTGGAGATTTCGAAAAGAAAATCGAAGAACGTTTAATTAAAGCTTATAAAAGAATTAGAACCAATGTGAAAAACGGATTAGCAGTTGTTGCTATTGACCGTGGAGCATCTGGAGGATCTTTCTTTACAATTCCACCACAAATCCAAATGGAAATTGCAGGTCGTAAAAAAATTATTACTGATGAGCATAGTGGTCGAATTTTAGTAGATTTAGATCTTGCTACTGAAGAACAAGAAAAAATGGAAAAAATGTTTAAAAAATTGTAATCCATTTTTTTAACATACAAATAAATGAAGCCTTCATATTTTGAAGGCTTTTTTTATTCCTAAAAAGAAAGGTATTTTTGAATCCTACGACAGAAACAAAAAATTAATAAAATGGAGCCTAAAAAATTATATATAATCCTAGCACTTATATTTATAGTTGCTTTTGGAGGAACTTATTTCTTATTAAAAAAAGAAAAACCAGAAATTGCAAAAAACGAAGTACCAATAAAGTCACCCATACAAGTTGAACCTCAAAACAATCTTAAAAAAGCTTATTTTGCAAGCGGTTGTTTTTGGTGTGTAGAAGCAATTTATGAAAGTGTAAAAGGAGTTAAAGAATCTGTTTCTGGCTATAGTGGTGGTCACACAAAAAAACCAACTTACGAAGACAGTAATACTGGAAGAACGGGGCATGCAGAAGCTGTTGAAATTATTTACAATCCAGAAATCATTAGCTTTAAGCAATTGATTGATGTGTATTTTGGATCACAAAATATTACTCAAGTTAATGGGCAAGGAGGAGATAGAGGTTCACAATATCGCTCTATTTTATTCTATCAAAACAACGAAGAAAAGAAAATAATTGATGACAAAATCGCCTATTTAAACAAACAATTAGGAAATAAAAAAGTAGCTGCCGAAGTGATGCCTTTTCAGAAATTCTGGATTGCGGAAGCTTATCATCAAAACTATGAAAAGCTACATCCAGAAAATCCGTATATTCAAAATGTATCCATTCCAAGGCTAAAAAGGTTTCAAAAACAATTTCCTGAATTATTAAAAGAAAACAAGCAACATTAATCAATCTTTAATTTTTGTTTCTGTATTTTTACCCCAAACTTAAAACAATGCGAAAACTATTTTTTTCAGTACTATTATTCAGTACTTTTATTGCTTGTAAGAATTCCGAAAGCACTAAGGATACAACTCAAATTGAAGAAATAATAAAATTTTCCACTGCTGAAAAAATCGCCAATAAATTAGGTTTTCAAAACTGGAATAACGTTTCAGAAATCAGCTATACTTTTAATGTAAAGCGAGGAGAAAAACATTCATTTCGTTCTTGGATATGGAATCCAAAAACGGGTGATGTAAAAATGACTTCAGTAAAAGATACCATTCAATATAACAGAAATTCTGTGGATAGTCTTTCTCAAAATACAGATAAAGCATTTATAAATGATAAGTTTTGGCTGTTAGCTCCTTTTAATTTAGTTTCAGACACTGGTGTAACTTTTACAGAAAAGCAAGACATTTCTGCTCCAATTTCAGGTAAAAAACTAAATCAACTTACAGCGGTTTACAGTAATGATGGCGGTTATACTCCTGGCGATGCTTACGATTTTTATTATAATTCAGATTTTGAAATAAAAGAGTGGAGTTTTAGAAAAGGAAATCAAGAAAAGCCAAATTTTTCTACTACTTGGGAAGGTTATGAAACGTTAAACAACATTACTTTATCAAAAACTAGAAATGATAGTATTGGTTTCTTTAGTATTTATTTTACAGATGTTTCTATAAAAAAATAAGTTATATTTTTGTTGCTTTCACTTCAAAAACCAACGGGTATTTTTTAGTTTCAAATTCAAACATACCGTTTTTATTCTTTATTAAATCTGGGAATATATCATAAGGTGTTGCATCGTATTCATTTAAACAATCGATCGTTAAACCTGCATTTGCTAAGGAGGTTATTACTTCTCCCAGACTGTGATTCCAAGTAAAATCTTTACTTACCATTGCTGAATTTTCATCGGCATAAGTCCCGTCATACTCTTCGTAAATCGTTTCTTTTTGCTGATAACCATATTTTAAAACTGGCGGATTTACCGTATAATCAAACATCCACGGAATAGGATGAAAGTCAGCAATATAAAATACACCTCCTTGTTTTAATCTTTCAAAAATCATTTGCGCCCAAGGTTTTAAATCTGGCAACCAACATATCGCTCCGAAACTAGTAAAAACGATGTCAAATTTTTCTTTAATATATTCCGAAGTATCCAAAACATTGCAACAAATAAAAGTTGCATCTAGATTAAGTTCTGTATTTAATTCTTTTGCCAAACGGATTCCTTCTTCAGAAAGGTCAACTCCCGTACAGATTGCTCCCATTCTTGTCCAACTCAATGTATCTTGACCAAAATGACACTGCAAATGCAATAACGATTTTCCTAAAACATCACCTAAAGCTTCTAATTCGTAGCTATGAAGTGAGTTTTTTCCTTTTTTAAATTCGGCTAAGTTATAAAAATCACTTTCAGAATGTATGGCAACCTTCTTATTCCAAGTCTCTCGATTGGTTTCAAATTCTTTGTTATAATTCATTTAATATTTAATTAGAGAAGTGATTAATTTGATGATTTTTGCACTTTAAATATGTAATAATTCAATGATTTAAAATATTATTTAAAGATACCATTATAAAAACAGGATTTATCCTATTTTTGTTTGAGTTCAAAACTAATACTATTTATGTTTGAAAACAATATAGCCTACGCACAACAACAAGATCAGCAGGATTCTTTACGAGAGTTTCGTTCAAAATTCTTGATTCCAACAAATGACAATAATGAAGAATTGGTTTACCTCTGTGGAAATTCATTAGGATTGCAACCTAAAAAAACTTCAAAATATTTACAACAAGAACTAAACGATTGGGCGAAATTTGGAGTAGAAGGCCATACAGATGCGAAAAACCCTTGGCTACCATATCACGAATTTCTAACCAATTCTATGGCGAAAATCGTTGGTGCAAAATCGAATGAAGTGGTGATTATGAACAGTCTTACAGCCAATCTTCACTTTATGATGGTTTCGTTTTACCAACCAACAAAAACGAAATTTAAAATTGTGATTGAAAGTGATGCATTTCCTTCAGATAAATATGCGGTTGAAAGTCAGTTGAAATTCCACGGAATCGATCCAAAAGATGGTTTAATTTTATGGAAACCTCGTGAAGGGGAAGAATTATGTCGTTTTGAAGATTTAGAAAATATAATGAAAGAACAAGGAAACGAAATTGCCTTATTAATGATTGGAACCACCAATTATTATACAGGCCAATCATTTCCTATAAAAAAAATAACAGATCTTGGTCATCAATACAATTCTATGGTTGGGTTTGATTTAGCGCACGGTGTTGGAAATATTCAACCTAATTTACACGATAATGGCGCCGATTTTGCCGTTTGGTGTACTTATAAATACCTTAATAGCGGACCCGGAAGTTTGGGCGGTTGCTTTGTTCACGAACGTCACGCAAACAATTCTGATTTAAACAGGTTTACCGGTTGGTGGGGCCATAATAAAGACACGAGATTTAATATGCGCCACGAATTTGATGCCCTTTCGGGAGCAGAAGGATGGCAATTAAGTAATCCTGCAATTTTATCGATGGCTGCCATAAGAGCTTCGTTGGATATTTTTGAAGAAGCAGGTTTTGAAAATATCATAGCCAAATCTAAAAAATTAACAGGCTATTTAGAATATCTTATCAATGAATTAAACGATGAAAGGATTTCGATAATAACACCTTCAAACCCATTGGAAAGAGGTTGTCAGTTATCGATTCAAGTTAAAAGTGCAGATAAAAAACTACATACTCAACTTACCGAAGCTGGAGTGATAAGTGATTGGAGAGAACCCGATGTAATTCGGGTGGCTCCTGCTCCACTTTATAATAGTTTTGAGGATGTATTTGAATTTGTGAAACGGTTGAAAAAAGTATTGAATTAGTGCACAGACATTTCGACTGCGCTCAATGTCCAAGTAAGATTGTACCCTGAGCGGAGTCGAAGGGTGGTAATTAATTGGAAGTTAAAATTTGATTAATTTGTCTCCTCGAGCGCTTCCGATAACAATCGGAACGAGAGGTTATTATTGAAAGATTAAGGTCTCGACTGCGCTCGACCAGACAAGAAAAAATAAACATGAGCAAAAAAGAAAACATATTAATCATAGGAGCAGGACTCTGCGGAAGTCTATTAGCATTACGACTAGGACAAAGAGGTTACCAAGTAAAATTAGTTGAAAAACGTCCCGATTTACGAGAAGTAGAACAAGATGCAGGTCGATCAATCAACTTGGCATTTTCAGATCGTGGAATGAAAGCGATGCGTATGGTCGGACTTCAAGAGGAAGTAAAAAAACTTTGTTTGCCAATGTTAGGTCGTATGATTCACGATAAACAGGGTAATAAATTTATGAGTTTATATAGTGGTCGTGAAGATAAATATATCAATTCCATTTCTCGTCCAGGACTTAATATGATTTTGCTTGATGCTGCTGAAGCATTACCGAATGTTACAATGCTTTTTAATCAAAGTTGTCAGTCAGTAGATTTAGAAAATACTACTGCTATTTTTAAAGATTATAACACAAAAGAAAAAACAACTCATTCCGCAGATCTCATTTTCGGAACCGATGGTGCTGGAAGTGTGATGCGAAATAATATGTTTGCCAACAAGCAACTTCGCTTGAGCTTTTCGATGGATTGGTTGAGTCATAGTTATAAAGAATTAACGATTCCTGCTACCGAAGACGGTGGATATAGAACCGATAATAATGCACTTCATATTTGGCCAAGAGGCGAGAATATGTTGATTTCATTACCCAACCTTGACGGAAGTTTTACCGTTACTTTATTCTTAGCTCACGAAACAGGATCCGATAATTTTGAAAAACTAAACACTCCAGAAAAGGTAACCGAGTATTTCGAAAGAGAATTTCCAGATGCCATTGCTTTAATGCCAAATTTAACGGAAGAATTTTTCGAAAATCCAACAGGACATTTAGGAACCGTAAAATGTTACCCTTGGAATGCCTACGGGAATACACTCATTATGGGCGATGCTGCTCACGCGATTGTCCCCTTTTATGGACAAGGAATGATTGCTTCTTTTGAAGATGTAGTAGTGTTAGATAAATATATTGAAAAGTATGAAGGTGACTGGAAAACCATTTTTTCAGAATACCAAAAAGAACGTAAAAAAGATACCGATGCCATTGCAGATTTAGCGATCGACAACTTTTATGAAATGAAAGAACATACTGCAAACCCTTTGTTTCAGGAAAAAAGAAAATTAGAAATTACTTTTGAAGATAATTACCCAGAAAAGTATAATTCTAAATATTCATTGGTTACCTTTAATGCAGATATTCCTTATTCCGAAGCAATGAAAAGAGGAAGAGCACAAGATAAAGCAATTCTGAATTTATTAGACGATGGAAAATTAACAGTTGCTATGAGTTTGGAAGAAAAACTATCCTTGGTTTTAAAAGAAACTAAAGAGATTTTACACGATGATGAGGTAGTGAAGAATATGTAGCTTCGACTCCGCTCAGTTACCGACCAAAATAACGAATATGAAAAAACAACTAAAAACAATTTTCTTTTTATTATTTCTAATTTCTGAAATTAGTTTTGCTCAAAATAAAACTATTGAGTTTGCTTCAAAAGATGGAGTAATGGTAACTGCAGATTTATATTTAATTGAAGACACGAAAGCTCCCTTTGTTATTTTGTTTCATCAAGCAGGTTATAGCCGTGGTGAATATATAGAAATTGCTCCAAAACTCAATAACTTGGGTTTTAATTGTATGGCAATTGACCAACGCTCCGGGAAAGGAGTTAATGGTATTAAAAATAAAACCAAAAAAAGCGCTACTGCTTTAAATAAAGAAACAAAATATCCAGATGCAATTCCTGATATTGAAGCAGCTTTTCAATATGTAAAAAATGAACTGAATGCTCCTAAAATTATCATCTGGGGAAGTTCCTATTCTGCTGCATTGGTTTTATATCTAGGAAGTCAACATCCAAATGAACTCGCTGGAATTTTATCATTTTCACCGGGAGAATATTTCAAAATTGACGGGAATGAAATCAAATCTTATACTTCAAAAATAACTTGCCCTGTTTTTATCACTTCTGCTAAAAACGAACATGACAGTTGGAAGGAAATGTATGATTTGATACCTTCAGAAAAAAGTTATTTCCTTCCAGAAGTAAAAGGAAAACACGGCTCAAAAGCTTTATGGAAAGAAAATGATGAACACGAAGATTATTGGAAGGCAGTAAAAACATTCTTAAATAGTATTAATTAAAAAGATCCCTGCCTTCGCAGGGAATGAATATGAAAAGTAGATTAGTAGAAGGAAAAGCAACACCAAGAGGGGCATATCCACACGTAAAAAGAGTTGGAGATTTTATTTTTATTTCAGGAACGAGTTCACGTTTGGCAGATAATACCTTTGCTGGTGTTCACCAAATAGATGAAATGGGAACGGTACGGTTAGACATTCGAGAGCAAACAAAAGCGGTGATTGAAAACATTCAAGATTTCTTAGCTTTGGAAGGTGCAACTCTTGAAGATGTAGTGGATGTTACTAGTTTTTTGGTTAACATGAATGACTTTGCAGGCTATAACGAGGTATATGCTCAATATTTCAGCAAAGAAACTGGACCAACTAGAACTACCGTTGCTGTTCATCAATTACCACATCCAAATTTGGTGGTGGAGATTAAGGTGATGGCGTACAAAAAGCTGTAGGCTGTGTAGACAAAATGAAATTTTTACTTTAGCATCAAAACATGAAAAAAATATTAAATTACATCAACGGAGCATATTGTGAACCCTTTTCTGGAGATTGGTTGGATAATTACAATCCTTCAAATGGAGAAGTATATTCAAAAATTGCGTTTTCCTCATCTGAAGATGTAGAGAGAGCATATAAAGCTGCCAAAGACGCATTCCCTTCTTGGTCTAATACAACTATTGAAGAGCGAAGTACTATTCTTTTAAAAATCGCTTCTTTAATTGAAGAAAACTTAGAAGAATTAGCAGAAGCAGAAGCCTTAGACAATGGGAAACCATTGAGTTTAGCTAAAGTAGTAGATATACCTAGAGCTTCCAGTAATTTTCGATTTTTTGCACACGCGATTACTCAATTTGCAAGTGAAGCTCACGAAAGCGTAGGGTTAAATACTATGAATTTTACCATACGTCAACCTATTGGCGTAGTAGGTTGTATTTCACCTTGGAACCTCCCATTATATTTATTTACTTGGAAGATTGCTCCTGCCCTAGCCGCGGGAAATACTGTGGTTGCAAAGCCTAGTGAAGTGACCCCAATGACCGCCTTTTTATTAGGCGATATTTGTACAAAAGCAGGATTACCAAAAGGAGTTTTAAATATCGTTCATGGTACAGGACCTTCGGCTGGAGAAGCAATTGTTTCACATCCAGATATTAAAGCGATTTCATTTACTGGCGGAACTAAAACTGGAGAACATATCGCAAGAACTGCAGCTCCTATGTTTAAAAAATTATCTTTGGAATTGGGCGGAAAAAACCCAAATCTCATTTTTGCTGATTGTAATTACGATAAAATGCTTTCGGTAACAGTGCGATCTTCTTTTGCGAATCAAGGTCAGATTTGTCTTTGTGGAAGTCGAATTTTTGTGGAGAAATCAATATATGAAAAATTTAAATCTGATTTCGTTGCTAAAGTAAAAGAACTAAAAGTTGGAAATCCTTTTGAAGCTGAAACAAATATCGGTGCATTAGTATCTAAATCACATTTGGAAAAAGTAAAATCGTATATCGATCTTGCTAAAGAAGAAGGGGGGAAAATATTATTCGGTGGAAATCAAGTAACAGTTGAAGGATCTGAAAATGGTTATTATTTAGAGCCAACCATTATTGAAATATTGGATTATCAATGTCGTGTAAATCAGGAAGAAATTTTTGGTCCTGTAGTTACTATAATGCCTTTTGAAACGGAAGAAGAGGTTTTAAAAATGGCAAACTCTGTGAAATATGGTCTTTCAGCAACACTTTGGACAAGTAATCTTGACAGAACGATGCGAGTTTCAAAACAAATAGAAGCAGGAATCGTTTGGGTAAACACTTGGTTAAACAGAGATTTACGAACGCCTTTTGGAGGAATAAAAAGCAGTGGCGTTGGACGTGAAGGTGGGTTTGAAGCTTTGAAGTTTTTTACCGAAGCTAAGAATATATGTATAAAGTATGA
>JASFZG010000006.1:0-5262 GCA_046055745.1 Flavobacteriaceae bacterium
AACAACCAAACGGTATATTCACTTAAATTTCCGCCAAGATTTTTCCCTACATTCCATATCTTTTTTATATGTTCTTCGGAAGCTGCCACTGCTCCTGCACTAATATCACTATGACCGCCTAAATATTTGGTAGCACTGTGTATCACTACATCAATTCCGAAATCGATAGGAGTTTGATTGATAGGTGAAGCAAAAGTGTTATCGATTAATGAAACTAAATTATTCGCCTTTGCAATCCTTGAAATCATTTCTAAATCAGTAATTTTCATCAAAGGATTCGAAGGTGTTTCCACATAAATCACTTTGGTGTTCTCCTTAATTTTTGAAGTGAAATCTTCTTCAGAAAAACCATCGGTAAAATCGAATTCAATTCCGAATTTAGGAAATTCTTCCACTATAAAATTATAAGCACCACCGTAAATTGTTTTTTGAACCACTACGTGATCGCCTTTATCTAAAAACGCTAGTAAGGCTGTACTTACTGCTGCCATTCCGCTTGCAAAAATCAATCCTGCCTCCGTTTTTTCTAAAGCTGCAATCTTTTTACACAATGCTTCTTGGTTGGGCGTATTAAAATATCGTGGATATCTAAGTACCTCAACATCTTCATAAGCATACGAATTGGTCATATATAATGGCGAAATTGCGCCTTTAAACTGCTGATCTTCTACTTCACCAACTTGAACACAAATGGTGTTTGTTCCTAAATTTTTAGATTTCATTTTAATAATAATTAAAGTGTTTCCAAGATAGTAATTTTTGAATTGTGTCATATAATTAACAGCTCTTTATTTTCTTGTGTCTTTAATATTTATTAATTTGGTCACAAGGAACATCTATTAATCATATCCTTAAAATCAAACTTTTAGTTATGGATGTTTCATAGAAATTAAATCTCTTATTATATTTACAAAATGGCAAACCATCAATCCGAATTAGATTTACTTCTAATAAAAATAGAACGATTAAAACAAAAGCAAGATTTTTTTTCAAAAGAGATTATTGAAATTCAGAAAGAAGTCTTTCGTTTAAAATCTTTTAACCCAGAATTAGAAAAGAAAGATGATTTTCAAATAACTCCTCCTAAAGTTGAAGTTCCTATTAAAAAGGAAATTATAGTAGAAAATGTCATTCCTTTTTCTCAAAAACCAATACAGAGTAAAAAGGTTATTCCAAAAGGAAAATCTGATTTAGAAAAATTTATTGGAGAAAATCTTCTTAATAAAATTGGAATATTAATTACCGTTATTGGAGTTGGTATTGGAGCTAAATATTCTATAGAACACGATTTAATCAGTCCGTTAACCCGTATTATTTTAGGATACTTTGCTGGCTTAGGACTTTTAGGTTTTGGAATAAAACTAAAAAAGAATTATACAAGCTACAGTGCTGTTCTTGTTAGTGGTGCAATGGCAATTTTATATTTTATTACATTTTTCGCCTACAGTTTTTACGGTTTAATCCCACAGTTATTCACCTTCGCTTTAATGTCTGTTTTTACAGTTTTTACAGTAATTGCAGCTTTAAATTACAACAAACAAATTATCGCTCATATCGGATTGGTTGGCGCTTATGCCGTCCCGTTTTTGTTAAGTGATGGATCTGGGAAAGTTGCCATTATGTTTAGTTATATGGCTATAATAAACATAGGGATTTTAGTAATAGCCTTTAAAAAATACTGGAAACCACTTTATTACGTATCCTTCCTATTAACCTGGTTCATCTTTTTGGCTTGGTACTTTTTTGATTATTCAACTACAAGTCATTTTGCAATTGGGTTCATCTTTTCAACTATATTTTTTAGTATTTTTTACATTACTTTTTTAGCTTATAAGTTCAAACAAAAAGAAATTATTTCTTCAAAAGATGTAATTCTTCTTCTGTTAAATTCATTTATTTATTATGGCATTGGTTACTCAATACTCAGCAACCACGAAACGGGAGAACAACTTTTAGGGTTGTTTACACTTTTAAATGCAATCATTCATTTTTCAGTAAGTGCATTTATCTTTAAAAAGAAATTAGCCGATAAAAAGATTTTTTATATAATATCTGGGATGGTATTAGTGTTTATAACCATTGCAATCCCAGTACAATTAGACGGAAATTGGGTAACACTGCTTTGGGTTTCTGAAGCTGCCTTGCTTTTTTGGATTGGAAGAACAAAGAACATTACATTATACGAACGTATTTCTTATGCGTTAATAACCCTTGCAATAATTAGCCTTTTACAAGATTGGGCAGAAGGCTACCGAAGCTATTATTATAAAGATGAAATTAGAATCAAACCATTTATCAATACCTATTTTTTAACTTCGGTTTTATTTATCTCGGCTTTCGGTTTTATGACAAAAATAAGTAGAGATAAAAATTATACTTCACCATTACCAAAAGCTTGGATGAAGAATTTGTTTTCAATAATTATTCCTGGAATTTTCATATTTACACTTTACTATAGCTTCTATTTGGAGATAGGAAATTACTTTAATATGCTTTATTCAAATTCAGAAATTAAATTAGGTGAAGGAACTCAATATTATAACGATCACGTTAATAATGAAGACATTCGAATATTTAAAATAGTTTGGCTACTTATTTATTCGCTCTTTTTTGTATCACTTCTTTCTATAATTAATAGGAAAAAAATTAAGGATAAAGGTTTAGGTATCGTTACCCTAGTTCTTAGTTTTATGGCTTTAGCGAGTTATCTAGCCGCTGGACTTTATGAATTAAGTGAACTTAGAGTAAACTATTTAGCTCAAAGTCAATCTGAATATTATAACCAAGGGATATTCAACATCGGAATTCGTTACATATCTTATGTATTTGTTGTTTTATTGATTCTAGAAATAATAAAATCAGTAAAAACTTATTTGCCAGATAAATCTATAATTAAACTTACTTATTTAGCCTTAAACATTGCTGTTTTATGGATTGCAAGTAGCGAATTAATTAGTTGGCTTGATATGGCTTCGGTGGAACAATCTTACAAATTAGGTTTGAGTATTTTATGGGGAATTTATTCTTTATCGTTAATTGTGTATGGAATTTGGAAAAACAAACAGTACCTCAGAATTGGAGCAATCGCTTTATTTGTAGTTACACTTTTAAAACTATTTTTCTACGATATTTCACATTTAAATACCATTGCAAAAACCGTTGTATTTGTATCTTTAGGAATCATTTTATTAATTATTTCATTCTTATACAACAAGTACAAAAATCAAATTTCAGATGAAGATAAAAGTGAAGAATAGTTTGTACCTTTTATTGTTATTATCCTCTTTTTGCTATGGGCAAATTGGGGAATATAATTATAAGCAAGAAATTTCAGAAGTTACAGATCAATGGCATAAAATTACGATCCCAAGTGCTGCTTTTAGCGAATTAAAAAACAATTTATCCGATATTAGAATCTTCGGAATAAAGGCAAACAAAGACACTATTGAGGTTCCATATATTTTAAAACTTGCTTCGGAAGAGCATAATAACCATAAAATAGCTTTCCATAAAATAAATGAAGCTCATAATAATGAAGGATATTTCTTTACTTTTGAAATTCCAAGCTCCGAAACAATTAATCAAATAAACCTAGATTTTTCACAAGCGAATTTTGATTGGAAAATCAACCTTCAGGCAAGTATGAACAACCAAGATTGGTTTACAATCTTAGAAGATTTCAGAATACTTTCTATTAAGAATAAACAAACCAATTATCAATTTTCGAAATTGATTTTTCCTGATTCTAAATATCGCTATTATCGAATTTTTATTCCTTCTAAAAAGAAACCCGTTTTAAACTCAGCTTCAATATTATTATCAAAAACAAAAAAGGCTTCTTATATAAATTTTGATATTAAATCAACTCAATATAAAGAAAAACAGCAAAATAAAACTTCTATCATCGATGTGACATTAAATGAATCGGTTGCTGTAAGTCATCTTAAAATTAAGGTGCAAGATACTTTTGATTATTACCGTCCCATCACCATAAAATATTTAGTGGATAGTATTAAAACTGAAAAAAAATGGATTTATAATTACCAAGGTTTATCTAGTTCAACACTCAGTAGTTTGGAAGAAAATGATTTTAACTTTAATAGCACGATTACTAATAAAATTAGAGTAATTATTAATAATTCTGATAACGAACCTTTAACGATTAACAAGATTCTTGTTAGTGGATATACACATAGTTTAATAGCTCGTTTTACTGAAGAAGCTGATTATTATTTGGTTTATGGAAACACAAAAAGTAGTTCTCCTCAATATGATATTTCAAAATTTTCAGATAAAATTCCAACTGATTTAAAAGAATTAAAATTACTAAATAGAATTCCTATCGAGAAAACAGAAACTCCTAAAACTGCTCCATTATTTGAAAACAAATTATGGCTTTGGGTGATTATGGGACTTGTTATTTTTACACTTGGATGGTTTTCTATAAAAATGATAAATAAAAAGCAATAAGCAATTTTTCAATTAAAAGTCAAAAATGAAAACACTTCTCATCAACATAAAAGAACTGCTTCAAGTTCGTGATATTGCTCCCAATAAAGTCAGCGGAGCCGAAATGAAAGACCTTCCAACCCTAAAAAACGCTTGGCTATTACTTGAAAGAGAGATTATAAAAGACTTCGGCACCATGGACTCTTTCACTAATCTTGAAGTAGATAAAACCATCGACTGTACTGGAAAGATAGTGCTTCCTACTTGGTGCGATTCGCATACTCACATTGTTTATGCTGGAAATCGAGAACAAGAATTTGTAGATAGAATCAACGGTTTATCTTATCAAGAAATTGCAGATAATGGCGGCGGAATTCTAAACAGCGCTAAGAAATTACAAGAAACTTCGGAAGAAGATTTATTTACACAATCGGCTGCTCGTTTAATTGAAGTAATGAAATTAGGAACTGGAGCTATCGAAATAAAATCAGGTTACGGACTTACCACCGAAGCGGAATTAAAAATGCTTCGGGTTGCAAAAAAATTAGGAGACACATTTCCTATAAAAGTAAAAACTACATTTTTAGGAGCGCATGCAGTTCCTTCAGAATTTAAAGATAACAAACAAGGTTTTATGGAATATGTTTGTAATGAAATGCTTCCGAAAGTTGCTGAAGAAAACCTAGCTGATTACGTAGATATTTTCTGTGAAAAAGGATATTTTACAGTTGAAGATACACATCAATTACTTTCCGAAGCTAAAAAATATGGATTGATTCCGAAAACACACGTGAATCAATTTAACGCTATTGG
>JASFZG010000007.1:0-4834 GCA_046055745.1 Flavobacteriaceae bacterium
TAAAATAAATCACGTTTATCGCCGACTTGGTTTTGGTGCTTCTCAAGATAAAATTGATGCAGCTTTAGCCTTAACCCCAAGTGAATTTATAGATAATTTGGTTGATGGAGCTTTCAATTTACCACCAACTTCAACTCCAGTTTGGGGAAATTATGCGGTGAGTGATTTTACAGATTTTGAAGTAGATAACGAACAATACATTCAAGATTGGAGAACTCAAACCGGAAACGATTTAATTTCAGAAGACCTAAGAGGACGTATTACTTCTTTTTGGTTAAATCATTTTGTAACGGGCTTAGAAACTTATTTTTATGCTCCCTATTTATTTCAGTATTATAATGTCACACAAACCCATGCAGTTGGAAATTTAAAAGATTTTGTGAGAGCAATAGGCATCACTCCTGCAATGCTAATTTATTTAAATGGTTATGAAAACACCAACTTAGAACCCAATGAAAATTTTGCAAGAGAATTATTTGAGCTGTTTACTTTAGGAGAAGGAAACGGTTATTCCCAAAATGATATTACTGAAACTGCGAAGGCATTAACAGGATACAATCATTGGACAGAAGAAGGTGCTCCTTTTTATTTTGATGAAAGCACTTGGATAGATGGAGATAAAACCATTTTTGGTCAAACCGGAAATTGGAAATACGACGATGTTATCGATATTCTATTTCAAGAAAGAGCCACCGAAGTAGCCACACATATTTGCACAAAGCTATATCAGTTTTTTGTAAGCCCAGCTATCGATGCTTTAGTTGTAATAGATGTGATTGAGCCATTAGCACAATCTTTAATTGATAATAATTTTGAATTAGCGCCCACATTAAAATTGCTTTTTAAAAGCGAACATTTCTTCGATGAAAGAGCTTTAGGAGTAATAATTAAAAGTCCATTCGATATCATTTTTTCATTTGTAAATGAAACCGAATTTTTTTACAACGACGAATTAATGGATGCTTTCCTTTATTTTTCAGGAATTTTCGGGCAAGAAATTTATGACCCGCCAGATGTTTCAGGATGGCAAAGAGATGAAGACTGGATTAGTACCTCAACACTCACTGGACGTTGGCAGTTTACGGAGTTATACCTAGGGATTTTATTCGACAACGGGCTTTCTTTTACCTTTGTAGATTTTGCAAAAGCATTGACAAACAACAGTAATGACCCTTATTATATCACTCAGGTTTTAATCGATCATTTTATGTCGAAAGAATTATATTCTCCTGGAGATTATAACATTGCAACCGATGTTTTTAAATGGGAAGTTCCACAAAATTACTACGATGATGGCACTTGGAATTTAGATTGGCCCGACGTAGATTATCAAGTGTTTTTATTGCTTTCGCATTTAGCAACCATCCCTGAATTCCAACTTAAATAATATAGTATGTTTAAAGATCGAACATTTCAAAATAAAAAAGATTCTAAAAAATCTAAAGAAGAAAAACAAATACACGACCACGAACATACCCAATGGAGCAGACGCTCATTTATTCAAGCTTTGGGATTGGCTGGTGGTGGAAGCATGGTACTGGGCGGCACGGCAATTTCTGCGACTGCTCCTTCTCCTTTAGCAGTTGCTTTAGCTGAAAATGAAAACGATAATATTTTAGTAATTATTCGTCTTGAAGGGGGGAACGATGGACTTAACACCATTGTACCAATTTACGATTATGCAACTTATGCCAATTTAAGACCAACGATTAAACATCAAGAAAACGATTTAATAAATCTAAATGCTGACTTCGGAATTCCAGATTATATGTCTGAATTAGAAGCAGTATGGGGAGATGGAGGTATGAAAGTAGTTCATGGGGTTGGATATCCAGAACAGAATTTATCACATTTTAGATCTACCGATATTTGGGCTTCTACAGCCGAAAATTATGTAGAACCTACAGGTTGGTGGGGACGTTATTTTGAAGATTTATATCCTGATTATATCATCACACCTCCAGAAATTCCACCAGCAGTACAAATTGGTAGTATCGGAAACTTAGTTTTTAAAGGTAATAATAGTAATTATGCATTTTCAGTAGTAAATCCAGATCAGCTTCAAAGTGTTGCCGAAAACGGAACCTTGCACGATGTGCTGGATATTCCAGATTGTGTGTATGGCGACAAATTGCTTTTTATGAGAGCCACGGCCAATACTACTTTTATATATTCTGGAGTGATAAACGATGCTTATTTAGCAGCCGATAATAGTGTTAATTATGGTGACGGGGAATTAGCTTCTCAATTAGCCATTGTTGCACGATTAATAAAAGGCGGACTAGGAAGCAAAGTGTATATGGTTTCTTTAGGAAGTTTTGATACCCACGCAGATCAACAAGTGCGACAACAAGAGTTATTAATGGATCTTTCTTCCACGATTAAAAATTTCTATGATGATTTGGAAGCTTCCGGAATGAATGATAAGGTTTTATCTATGACTATTTCAGAATTTGGAAGACGTCCTTACGAAAACGGTTCTAATGGCACCGATCACGGGGCAGCATCTCCTGTAATGTTATTTGGTCCAGCCTTAAACGGAAGTAATTTTGTAGGTACTCATCCAGATTTATCTACTTGGGATGAAAATGATAATTTAATTCCCACAACCGATTTTAGAGATATTTACAATACCGTTTTAACAGATTGGTTTTGTTTAGATCCTTCCATTGTAAGTACTATTTTATTAAATGAAACTTACGAGAATTTAGACCTCGGACTTACTTGTGAGACATTATCAACTTCAGATTTTAGTAATACCAACCGTTTTGCGCACGTTCCTATTTATCAAAATAATCAAACATTCATTGAAATTAATATGCCAGCTTCAGCTCATGTTACCATTAAATTATACGATATGTTAGCTAAAGAAATTGGAATGATCACCAACGAGTTTCTTCAAGCAGGAAGACATACTATAAATGTGAGAGATAATATTAAAGGGCGTTTAAGTTATGGGCAATATATTTATCGCATCTCAACAGGTGGACAGTTTTACAGTAAATCTATATTAATTAAATAGTTAATTAATTTTAGAAACCCATTAAGTCTTTTATCTAAAATTTTCATCTCAACATCTTTGACAAAGATTAGAACTTCAAAAGATGTAATAACAAAACTTTTCAAAATTCTTAGACCTACTAGGTTTTAAAAACCTAGTAGGTCATTTTGCTTTAAAAATCCCTATTTTTGCTCGTTCAAACAAGATTATGCAAAATTCACCAAAACGATATACCATTACGGCAGCTTTGCCATATACCAACGGACCCGTTCATATTGGACATTTAGCAGGAGTGTATGTTCCAGCGGATATTTATTCGCGTTTCCAACGTATGCAAGGCAAGGATGTTGCTTTTGTCTGCGGAAGTGATGAACACGGCGTTCCTATTACTATTAAAGCTAAAAAGGAAGGTATTACACCGCAACAAGTAGTAGATAAATACCATGCCATCATCAAACAATCGTTTCAGGATTTTGGAATTTCATTTGACAACTATTCTCGTACTTCAGCAAAAGTTCATCACGATACTGCTTCGGATTTCTTTAAGAAATTATACGAAGACGGAAAGTTTATAGAACAAACCACCGAGCAGTTTTACGATGCGGAAGCCAATCAGTTTTTAGCAGATCGTTTTATTGTAGGTACTTGTCCTAAATGTGGATTTGAAGAAAGTTACGGCGATCAATGTGAAAGCTGTGGAACCTCACATAATGCTACCGATTTAATTAATCCGAAATCTTCCATTACCGGAAATACTCCTTCTTTAAAAGAAACAAAACACTGGTTTTTACCCTTAGATCAATACGAACCTTGGTTAAAAGAATGGATTGTTGAAGGGCATAAAAAAGACTGGAAAGCGAATGTGTACGGGCAATGTAAATCGTGGATCGATGATGGATTACGACCTAGAGCAGTCACTCGTGATTTAGATTGGGGAATTCCAGTACCTGTAGAAGGAGCCGAAGGAAAAGTGTTATATGTTTGGTTTGATGCTCCAATTGGTTACATTTCTGCTACTAAAGAATGGGCGGAAAAAGAAGGAAAAGATTGGGAACCGTATTGGAAAGACGAAGACACCAAATTGCTTCATTTTATCGGAAAAGACAATATTGTTTTTCATTGTATTATTTTCCCGAGTATGTTAAAAGCAGACGGAAGTTACATTTTGCCTAACAATGTTCCTGCTAACGAATTTTTAAATTTAGAAGGAAATAAAATATCTACTTCAAAAAATTGGGCGGTTTGGTTGCACGAATATTTGGAAGAATTTCCAAATCAGCAAGACGTGTTGCGTTATGCATTAACTGCCAACGCTCCTGAAACTAAAGACAACGATTTTACTTGGTCAGATTTTCAAGCTAGAAATAACAATGAATTGGTGGCAATCTTCGGAAATTTCATCAATCGTGTAGTGGTTTTAACCAATAAATATTATGATGGAATGGTACCTGAATCAGCTTCTTTTTCGGAAATAGATTTAGCTACATTAAACGAATTACGTGCCTACCCAAATGTAATTGCAAGTTCTATTGAAAGATATCGTTTCCGTGAAGCACAAGCAGAATTAATGAATGTAGCTCGTTTAGGAAACAAATATTTAGCAGACGAAGAGCCTTGGAAAACGATAAAAACAGACGAAGAAAGAACAAAAACGGTGATGTTTGTAGCACTTCAAATCGCTTCAGCTTTAGCAACTTTATGTGAGCCTTTTTTACCTTTTACTTCTACAAAGTTGAAGGGAATACTTAACTTAAATAACAATGTCACTTCGACTCCGCTCAGTGACCAAACAAACCGTACTCTGAGCGGAGCCGAAGAGTGGAACGGAGTAAC
>JASFZG010000008.1:0-10381 GCA_046055745.1 Flavobacteriaceae bacterium
AAATATTCTAGGCTGGCATTCTGTCTCGGTTGGTAGGGATAATAAATTAAGGATTAGGCTTTTCAAAAGGTTTGTGCAGCCCTAAAGTGGCTAACAATGTACATAAAAAATGGCTAAATTCTAATTAAAATGGAAATTAGTATAAATAAAATAACTATATTTAAACATCGAAAAATTGCATTTTCAAACCCGCAACTTTTCATGTACAAAATCGTTGGCAGTAATATAACAGAATGAACAAAATTTGGTTTAAAATAATAAAATTTATTTTGATTTTTGTTGTAATTATGACAATTTACACCATAAAACTTAGTGAAGAATCTACTGATTATAAAAGTCTTTTAAATACAATTATTACGATTAATGGAATTTTTATAGCCGTAATTGCTACTTTTCTTTATTCAAAAATATTAGTTGAAAGAACAGAAAGAATCCAAAGAAAATATGATATTGATAGTCTTAGTATAAAACTTACAGCTTTAAGAATTATTGCAAGTTACTTATCGTTATCCTCAACATTTTGGAGAAAACCACCAGGGACTATTAAAATACACTATCCAGGAATTGACATTTTTAAATTACGTAGCTTCAACTTTGATCAACTTACAGAATTCTTTAAATTGACAAATATGGGAGAGTTAAATTCTCAAGCTTTTTTATCTGTTAAATATTTAGAAGGAAATGATAGAACTCAATTAGCAATAAATCAAAATTATCGTAAAAATTATGATTTAGAAACAATTAGTGATTATGTTGATTGTTGTCATTTCATATATTCATACTGTGAAGAGTATCATAATAATATTACAATTGAACAGTGGGAAAATGACCGTATAAAAGATGAAATTATTAAAATTGAATCTTCTAACACTAAGATTACACCAAAAGGAATTGGAGAATTATTCAGTAATTTTGCTACCTCTGAATTAGAAAAGTTATACAAACTAACAGTAGAAAACAATAAAAGTATCGGAAACGTTTTTTATTGGATATTTATCGATATGCTTTTATCTTCCATTTTTCTTTTA
Organism: Flavobacteriaceae bacterium; assembly: GCA_046055745.1. GTDB lineage: Bacteria > Bacteroidota > Bacteroidia > Flavobacteriales > Flavobacteriaceae > Marifrigoribacter. The sequence goes on from JASFZG010000008.1 coordinate 1,029, forward strand.
ATTTCTGTTGTAGGGTTAATATATACTAATGTAAATTGGACAATCTTAAACATTGTTGTTGTTGGAACTGTTGGACTAATTTTTGATTTAATTTTGAACACATTTTACTCTTTAAAAAGAGAAATAATTATTAAAGAATTTTACAGATAAAATACTACTGCCAACAACGGCTATGCTCTATTGTGGTTTAGTGCTTTGCCGAAGTTTGTGAAAGTTAAAAAAAGCAATTTATTAACCGAAAATTATGGCTACTTTAGTCCACAACAGAAGCATAGCCAAACCGTTGTAAAAAATATTAGGCGGAGAAGTTTGTCACAACGACACCTAATTTAAGTTCCTTTTTATTTTTTTTCTTTGCCCAATGACGTAATAAAATCGTAAAATATATAGCGAGTCTAATTTATTAGTGAACGATACAGCCACTCGCTTTGAAAACAAGTGCTGTATCTTGGTAAAATAACTCTGGTTCGAGTATTCAATACTTCAATGAATTATGAAATTTAAGTTAAAGTTCAAACTTAGATTTAAGATTTCATTTGTAAAGTTCGTTAAAGCGATTTACACATTGTTATTTTAAAATTAGAGAGGTGTTTCGGCATCTCTCTTATTTACCATCACTAAATTTTTAAGAATTAATTAAATATAAATACTATGAATAGAACGAAACAATTAGAATTCTGTAAAATATATAGATAAATTAGTTAATAATTTTAAGAATCTTTGTTATGATTAATTAAATCTATTGAATAATTATAACCAAAATTATTTAAAACTTTAATATGAAAATTCGCCATATTTAAGTGTTCTAAAAGTTTAGAATGATTATCTACAAAGTTATAACTTTCTTCACCTGTTGGAATATAAACCATATATATTTTTTTCCATAAGTTTTTAATATTTTCTCTCATTTTTTTTAATTCTTCAATTGTAATTTCATTTTTTGTAATTTCCATTGTGTTTAATTTTAATTTTTGAGAAAAATTAATTGCCAACGCACAAAAAAAATAAAAACGTAGTCGCTTGTTTTGTTGACTTTGTTAATATTCCCCTAATACTTTTACCAACTATCAGCATATAAAAAATGCTTTCTCTCTTGTTAATATTTAATTTATTATTCCTATTTTTACTTTAAATTGGAATGGAAAATAAAGTTACAAAAACGCACTTTCCATATCCATTCCGTTACCTGCAAGCTGAAAAAAAAGCCAGCCGCACAAATAGCACATTTGGTTTTTGCCGACACACAAGCCAAAACTTAAAAAACCAAAAGAGCTATTTTTTGCCAACGCTCGACATTCCGTTAGCCGAAAAAAATGTAAATTGACAACCGAAAAACGTATTAAAAATTAAACTAGTGAATGACTGCAAATATTAACCAAAATCCTGAACAAATAGCTCGTGATAAAATTGACGAAATGCTACGAGAAGCTGGATGGTTAGTTCAGTCGAAAAAGAAAGTTGATTTATCTGCGAATAAAGGAATTGCAGTACGTGAATACCAAACTGATGTAGGACCTGCCGATTATGTGCTGTTTGTCAACCGAAAACCAGTCGGAATTATAGAAGCGAAACGCGAGGACGAAGGACACAGACTTACAGTTGTTGAAGAACAATCTTCGAACTACGCCAACGCAAAATTAAAATACTTAAATAACGACCCTTTGCCTTTCGTTTACGAAAGCACAGGAACAATAACAAGGTTTACAGATTATCGAGACCCAAAACCGAGAGGAAGAAATGTTTTTAGTTTTCATAAACCAGAAACTATTGCAGAATGGTTGAAAAAAGGAAAAAGTCTTCGAGCAAGACTTTTATCAATTCCTGCTTTAGATGAAACAGGACTTCGTCCTGCTCAAATTGTAGCAGTTAATAATTTGGAACATTCTTTTAAAAAGAACAGGCCAAAAGCCTTGATTCAAATGGCAACTGGAGCTGGAAAAACTTTTACAGCTGCAACATTTGTTTATCGTTTACTAAAACACGCAGACGCAAAACGTATTTTGTTTTTGGTTGACACCAAAAACCTTGGAGAACAGGCAGAACAGGAATTTATGACCTTTCAGCCAAATGACGATAACCGAAAATTCACAGAACTTTACAATGTTCAGCGTTTATCATCAAGTTATATTGCTTCCGATAGTCAAGTTTGCATTTCAACAATACAACGCCTCTACTCTATTTTAAAAGGAGAAGAATTAGACGAAAGTGCTGAACTCGATAATCCAAATGAAAATTCTTGGCTAAAAAACAAAATGTCAAAAAACAAAGCTGTTCCTGTTGAGTATACGCCAAAAGTACCAATTGAACAATTTGATTTTATAGTAATTGACGAAGCTCACCGTTCCATTTATAATTTATGGAAACAAGTATTAGATTATTTTGATGCTTTTTTAATTGGTTTAACTGCAACACCAGATAAAAGAACCTTCGGTTTTTTTAATGAAAACGTAGTTAGTCAATATACTTACGAAGAATCAGTAACAGATGGTGTAAATGTTCCTTATGATGTGTATACGATTGAAACTGATATTTCGCAAAATGGTGCAATGATTGAATCTGGTTGGTTCGTGGACAGACGAGATAAGCTAACACGTAAAAAACGTTGGCAACAAGAAGATGAAGATACCGATTACAAACGTAACGATTTAGATAAAAAAGTAGTCAATCCTAGCCAAATTAGAAACATAATTCGAGAATACAAAAAGGCTCTAAAAACTACAATTTTCCCAAAACGTGTTGACGAAAATGGCGAGTACGAAGTACCAAAAACTTTAGTGTTTGCAAAAACAGATAGTCACGCAGACGATATTATAAAAATCATTAGAGAAGAATTTGACGAAGGCAACGACTTTTGTAAAAAAGTAACTTACAAAATTGAGGAAGATCCAAAATCGATTTTAAACCGTTTTAGAAATTCTTATTATCCACGTATTGCAGTTACTGTAGATATGATTGCTACTGGAACGGACGTAAAACCTTTAGAAGTTTTATTGTTTATGCGAGATGTAAAAAGCATCAACTATTTTGAACAAATGAAAGGTCGTGGAACACGAACCATTAATAGTGATTCTTTACAATTAGTAACTAAAACAGCTAAAACCAAAACACATTTTGTTATTGTAGATGCGGTTGGTGCAACCAAATCTAAAAAAACAGATAGCAGACCTTTAGAACGCAAACCTTCTGTTCCAATGAAAGATTTATTGGGTGCAATAACAATGGGAGTTGCAGACGAAGATTTGTTTTTGTCTTTAGCAAACCGCTTAATTCGTTTAGAAAAACAAATTACAGAAAAGGAAAAAGATAGATTGTTGGAATTTTCTGGAGGTAAAAACTTAAAACAAATTACCAAAGAATTAATTAAAGCTTTTGACCAAGACGAAATTGAAACCAAAGCACAAATTGAGATTGACAAAATTCCTGTGCAAGACCAAACACCTGCTTTAATAGCAGATGCAAAAAAGAAAGTTCAAGAGAATTTAATTTTAGAAGCAAGTAAAACTTTTAATGGCGAATTAAATGGCTATTTAGATAATGTACGCAAACAGCACGAGCAAATTATAGATAGTCATAACATTGATACCATTACCACAAGCGAATGGGATACGACTTCTGTAGATAAGGCAACAGAAATTGTAAAAGATTTTACCGAGTATTTGGAAGTGAACAAAGACGAAATTAAAGCGTTGAGTATTTTTTACAATCAACCATACAACCGCAGAGACATTACCTTTAAAATGATAAAAGATGTGATGGAAAAACTACAACTTGAAAAACCATTATTGGCACCTGATTATGTTTGGGATGCTTATTCATCTTTGGAAGAAGTAAAAAGCAAGCAACCTAAAGACGAGTTAACCGCTTTAGTATCCTTAATTAGAAGAGCTTGTGGAATAGATAGCGAATTAAAAGCTTACGACAGCACTATTGAAGCTAACTTTAACAAATGGGTTTTTAAACAACATACAGGACAACACAATCGCTTTTCACAAGAACAATTAGATTGGTTACGAATGATAAAAGACCACGTTGTTAGCAGTTACCATATAGAAATAGATGATTTAGATTACACACCTTTTGATGCCAAAGGCGGAAAAGGAAAAATGCAACAATTATTTGGCAACCAAATGAATGAGATTATTAACGAAATTAATGAAGTACTAGCAGCTTAACCAATTATGAATAATGAATTAATCAAAAAAGATTGGGCAAGTGGAACATTTGAAGACTTAACATTATCTTTAAAAAGAGGGCCTTTTGGAGGCGATTTGAAAAAAGAATTTTTTGTTGAATCAGGTTTTCCTGTTTATGAACAACAACACGCAATTGGCAATACTTTTACCAATATTAGATATTTTATAAATGAAAGTAGATTTGAAAAATTAAAAGCTTGTAACGTTGGTGCTGGAGATTACATTGTAAGTTGTTCTGGAACTATGGGTAAAATAGCACGTCTACCAATTGAGTCCACCAAAGGAGTAATTAATCAAGCTCTTTTAAGAATTAGGCTAAATGACAAAATAATTCACCATAATTATTTTCTGCAATTTTTTAAATCTGCAATTTTTCAAAAAAAAATACTTAAAGACTCAAGAGGTTCGGGAATGCAAAATATGGCAGGAATCAAAGTTTTGAAGCCAATTCCCATTTTTCTACCACCATTGGTAGAACAAAAATCAATTATCAACAAAATAGAAGAGCTATTTAGCAGTTTAGATAGCGGAATTACTGACTTAAAAAAAGCTCAAGACCAATTGGTAATATATAGGCAAGCGGTTTTAAAAAAGGCTTTTGAGGGAGAACTCACTAAAGAATGGAGAGTAAAACAAACCAATTTACCAACTTCTGAAGAATTATTAAAACAAATAAAAGAAGAACGCCAAAATCATTACGAAACTCAAGTAGCCAATTGGAAAAAAGCAGTTGTAGAATGGGAGAAAAGTGATAAAACTGGTAAGAAGCCTTCTCGAATTTCAAAGCCAAAAGAATTTTCAGAAGTAAAATTAGAAGAAGTTGAAAGCTATGATTCTATTCCAAATAGTTGGTTTTGGACAAGATTTGGTACTATAACATATAAAATTGGAGATATTGACCATAAAATGCCGAAAACTGTTGTTAAAGGGATGCATTACGTATCAACTGGTAATATTGGTAAAGATGGTAAAATTGATTTTAATAATGCCAAACAAATATCTAGAGTAGATTTTGATAGGTTAGCTTTAAAAATAAAACCAGAAAAAGGAGATATCATTTTTCCTAGATATGGAACAATCGGTAGAAATATATTAATTGACTATGATAAAGAATTTTTGGTATCATATTCTTGTGCTATAATTAAGAATATAACCAAAATTATGGACGAAAAATTTGCATTATATTATTCTTTGTCACCTGTAATTAAAAGAGAAATAAATAGATATGTTGTAGAAACTACACAAGCTAATATTGGTATAGCTTCAATAGAAAGTTTTGTCTATCCTTTATGTTCAAAACAAGAACAACATCAAATTGTTCAAGAAGTTGAAAGTCGCTTGTCCGTTTGTGACAAAGTAGAAGAAAGTATTAAGGAAAGTTTAGAAAAAGCTCAAGCCTTACGCCAAAGCATCCTTAAAAAAGCATTTGAGGGCAAATTATTGAGTGAAGTAGAAATTGCTAAATGTAAACTAGATAAAGATTATAAGCCTGCTTCATTTTTATTAGAAAAAATTAGAGCAGAGAAATTAGCCAAAAAAATCACTATAAAAAGTACAAAACCAAAGAAGAAAACAATCAAAAAGAAACCACCTGTAGCTGCAAAAATATCAACAGATATTCAGGCAGGTGTAATAGCCAAAGTGATTCAATTTCACGAAAACAACCCTAAACATCTTGCTAATTTAACACACGTAAAATGTGAAAAAATCTCACATTTGGTGGAGTATCATTTGCAAATTCCGTTAGGTCGCGTACCTGTTAAAGATGCAGCAGGTCCAGATGACTACAACCATCTTAAAAAAGTAGAACACCGAGCAAGTATGGCAGGCTACTTTAAAGTAATAAAAAAAGAAATTGGGCATACTTATTCTTCAAGTCGAAATATAACCAAAGCAATAGATAATTTAGAAAGTAAAGTAACCGCAGAGCAAAAGAAGCAATTGGATAATTTGATTAATTTATTCTTAAAATTTGATTTAGAAAGAGCAGAAATAATCGCCACTTTATATGCAGGATGGAACAATTTGCTTATAGATGGAAAAATGCCAACAGATGACGAAATTGTATATGAATCAAGAGAAAACTGGTCTAAAAGAAAATTAACAATAGATAGAGAACGCTTTTATAAAGCTTTGCAATGGATGCGGAAAGATGAAATTAGTATAGTCCCAATTGGATTTGGAACAAAAGTATTAAAACCTAATAAACAAAAATAAATAACTTGTAAGGTTTTTGTACAAGTTAATTCTTTAAAAATGAGTGAAATAAAAATATTCCAAGCTAAAGACAACCAAGTTGAAGTTACTGTTCAGTTTGATAACGAAACTGTTTGGTTAAATAGAAATCAACTTGCTACCCTATTTGATAGAGATATTAAAACTATTGGTAAACATATAACTAATGTTTTTAAAGAAGGAGAATTAAGTAAAGAAGCAACTGTCGCAAAATATGCGACAGTTCAAAAAGAAGGAGATAGAGAAGTTACTAGAGATGTAGAACATTATAATCTAGATGTAATAATATCTGTAGGTTATAGAGTTAAATCACAAAGAGGAACACAATTTAGAATATGGGCAAATAGTATTTTAAAAGACTATTTAGTTAAAGGATATACAATTAACGAAAAACGTTTAGCTCAAAAAGAACAAGAAGTACAAATACTAAAAGATGGTATTCACATTTTAAGTAGAGCTATTGAAGAAAAGACAGCAGATAATGAATGGCTTGCTGTTTTCGCTAAAGGTTTAAGTTTATTAGATGATTACGACCACGAACAATTAGATGCTAAAGGTTTAACTAAAAGAGAAGCAGATTACCCAAGTTTAGAGAATTATCAAAAACTCATCAATCAAATGCTTGCCGAATTTGATAGTGATGTATTTGGCAAAGAAAAAGATAAAAGCTTTCAAAGTTCTGTAGCTCAAATTGCAAAAGGATTTGGAGAAGATGATTTTTACCCAACATTGGAAGAAAAAGCTGCAATGCTTTTATATTTAGTTGTAAAAAATCATTCGTTTGTCGATGGTAATAAACGAATAGCAGCAGCTTGTTTTCTGAAGTTTTTACAGCAAAATAATATGCTTTTCAACACACAAAATCAACCTATAATTAGTAATGATACACTAGCCAGTTTAACCCTTTTTATAGCTTCTAGCAAACCAGAAGAAATGGAAACAGTAAAACGTTTAGTTATTAGCGTATTAAATAGAAATAAATAGAATGACCGATAGCTCAATAATATCAAAAATATGGAATCTTGCCAATGTACTTCGTGACGATGGTGTAGGTTACGGAGATTATTTAGAACAAATAACGTACTTGCTATTCTTAAAAATGGCAGACGAACTCAACAAACCGCCTTACAATAAAGGATTAGTTTTCCCAAAACTTAAAGATGTTGAAGGAAACGAAATTGCAGATAGCGAAACTTGTAATTGGGAAACACTTACAGGTAAAAGAGGTGCAGAATTAGAATCTTTTTACAGCCAATTATTGCGAACACTTTCCACAGAAAAAGGAACACTTGGTCAAATTTTCACAAAAAGCCAAAACAAAATACAAGACCCAGCCAAACTGCTTAAAGTTATCAATCTAATTGACAAAGAAGATTGGTCAATGATGGGAGCCGATATAAAGGGTAAAATCTATGAAGGTCTTTTGGAGAAAAATGCAGAAGACACAAAAAGTGGTGCTGGTCAATACTTTACACCAAGAGCATTAATAAAAACTATTGTTGCTTGTGTACAGCCAAAACCAAAGAAAACTATTTCTGACCCAGCCTGTGGAACTGGAGGTTTCTTTTTAGCTGCTTACGATTGGATTGTAGAAAACAACAAATTAGACAGAGAAGAGAAAGAATTTTTAAAGAACAAAACCTTTTACGGTAACGAGATTGTTGCCAATACACGCAGAATGTGCTTAATGAATATGTATTTACATAATATTGGAGAAATAGACGGAGAATCGTTTATAAATCCAAATGATGCATTAATTGCAGATGATGGCGAACGCTATGATTATGTATTAGCGAATCCGCCTTTTGGTAAAAAAAGTAGTATGACTTTTACCAACGCAAAAGGAGAGATTGTAAAAGAAGATTTAAGTTATAATCGTCAAGATTTTTGGGAAACCACTTCCAACAAGCAATTGAACTTCTTACAGCACATAAAAACACAATTAAAAATTACTGGAGAAGCAGCTGTTGTACTTCCTGATAATATTTTGTTTGAAGGTGGAGCTGGCGAAGAAGTTAGAAAGCAATTGATGAAAACAGCAGATTTACACACCATTTTGAGATTACCAACAGGTATATTTTATGCTCAAGGAGTTAAAGCAAATGTATTGTTTTTTAAAAACAAACCAGCTAGTAAAGAAGCTTGGACAAAAGATATTTGGTTTTATGATTACCGAACAAATGTACATCATACACCAAAGAAAAGTCCAATGCGTCAAGAAAACTTGAACGAGTTTATTGAGTTGTATAATGGGAAAAACATCAACAAACGAAAAGAAACTTGGAGCGAAAAAAATGAAGAAGGAAGGTGGAGAAAATATACTTATGATGAAATAATAGCGAGAGACAAAACGAGTTTGGATGTTTTTTGGTTGAAAGATAAAAGTTTAACCGATTTAGATAATCTACCAGACCCAGACATTTTAGCGAATGAAATTATTGAAAACATAGAATCTGGACTGAATAGTTTTAGAGAAATAATGGAAACGATAAACGGAGAATCGGAATAAGCCAACGCTCAAAGCCATACACATTGCCAAGTCGCTCAAAAGCCAACCGCTAAAAGCCAAAACTTGGCAAAGAGTATGTCTTCTGCCAACACTAGCAAGTTTGCGGAAAGAAAGCCAGACAGGTAACAACGTGTATAAAACATAGCTATTACAGGCTTTTCGAGAGGTTTTTGCTTATTTACAAAGTACGCCAAATTTTTAATTTGGTTATATTTAGAAAAGAAAATTAAACATAAAAATAAAAAATTCGGCTCGTGCTAAATCCGAAAAGTTAGTGTCTTTTTATACGCTAGGTTTCATACACAAGACCGTTGGGGTAATTATGACCCGTCCTGAAATATGTATACACAAAACAACAAGTATATGTATAAAAATGACAGAGTAACCAGGCGTTACAGCGAACCTTTTAAATTAAA
>JASFZG010000009.1:0-7714 GCA_046055745.1 Flavobacteriaceae bacterium
TTGTCTTACGGCGGAAGTGATGTAACAGACAATTCAGGAATATTACGTTATGTACGTGTAGAATATTCTGGTGGAGCTGCGGATGCTTCTTCAGAAAACAATGCATTTTCTTTCTATGGTGTTGGAAACGGAACTACCGTGGAATATATTCAAGCTTTTGAAGGAAAAGATGATGGTTTAGAGTTTTTTGGAGGGACAATAAACGCTAGTTTTATTTCGGTAGTAGGAGCGCAAGACGACTCTGTAGACTGGACAGAAGGATTTAGCGGAACTATTTCTAACGTATATATCGAACACGGTGTGGAACACGATAAAGGAATTGAAGCTGATGGTTATAATACTGATATTGGAAACAATTCAAACCCTCAATATTTCTCAAAACCAACCGTAAATAATGTGGTGATTTTAGGTCGTGGTTCTGCTAGTGGAAATGAAGCCGTTAGATTAAGAGCAGGTACACAAGGAATCTTTAACAACATATTAATTATTGGTTTTGAGGAAGGCTTTGATTTAGATGGAGATCTTGGAAATAGCCCAACTGGAAACGGAGTATTATTTGGAGATTTACACGTAACCGATGTAAGTTTTAATGATATTATTTTAAAAATGAAAAACGATACTGAAGTACCTTTTAACGAAGATGATTTTCTTACAGGTGAAGGTAACGGTACAGGAACTGAGTACGCAACTTGGAAAAGTGGTTGGACTCGTAATTAATTTGAATTTACCAAAATACTCTTCAAAAATCGTTTAGTTTTTGTCGACTTGATTTTTAGAGTAAAAGGCTGTTCTTTTTAGGGCAGCCTTTTTTATGCCATTAATTTTGCGATGGTCTTTGTCTTTGGGTATTGCTCTAAAATAATTTTAACAAAAACGGTAATTGGAATAGACATAATCAATCCGGGAATCCCCCAAATAAATCCCCATAACATCAACATTACTAAAATTGTAATTACGTTTATTGAAAAAGATTTTCCCATAAAAATAGGTTCTAAAATCCCTCCAAACAATACTTGAACCAATGTTATTGATAATATAAAAAAGAATAAGGTACTCGTTGGATCCAGCTCTACAAAAGCAAATATTGCCAATAATATTACTGAAATAAAAGACCCTACCATTTGAAGAAAATTAATTACAAAGGCAAATAACCCCCAAAATATAGGGAAACTTACATCAAAGAAATAACAAGCCAATCCAATGCCAATACCAGTTCCTAAGCTAATTAAAAACTTTACTTTCATAAATTTAATCAAGTCATTTTCAACTTTCATAAACACTTTAACCGAAGAATGTTTTTGTTTAAGTATGGTGCTGTTTAATAATTTTTGAAAATTAATAGATTCTGCCAACCAAAGTATGGTAAAAAATAAGGTTGTTAAAGTCATAGAAATGGTGCTTCCAATAAAACTAAAAGTAGATCCAAAATTTTTCATCAAACTATCATTCTGAAAATAATAACTGAAAGCTTTTTGTCCTTCGGGGCGTTCTATCCCGAACATATTTTCAACATAATTTGTTAATGCGGAAAGTTTAATTTCTGCTTTATTAAAAAATATGTTTTTAGAAGAAAGTATTTCTTTACTGGAAAGATTAATTAATTCAACAGCAATAAATAACACACCAATAATTATTAGAACAACTATAATAATACTAATTATTTTTGGTGTTTTTCTTTTCCGAAGCCACCTCATCAATGGTAAAAAAAGTAAAGCTATAAACATTGATAGCACCAAAGGAATTAGTATAAAAGACAATGTTTTTAGCAAATAAAAAACAATTGGAATTACAATTATTAAAAGTAAAATATTAGTGGTTCTTATGTCTTTCATAGCAAGGAATACAATTTATTTCAAAAGTAAAACAAACTTGTTTATTAATTAACAAAATTCAACATTTCCTGTTGAAACATCGTAGATTGCTCCTACTATTTCTATAGACCCTTCATTTTCTAATTCTGCTAAAATTTCACTTTCTTTTCTAATTCTGTCGATAGATAATTCAACATTTAATTTTGAAACTTTCTCGATGCTTTCATCATTCATTTCAGAAATATCCGCTTCAATAACTTTAACTGCTGGTTGAATTTTTTGTAATAAAGCGGTAATATTTCCTAATTCCACATGGTTACAAGCCGCAGTAACAGCGCCACATTTGGTATGCCCCATGACAACTACAATTTTAGATCCTGCCACTTTACAAGCATATTCCATAGATCCTAAAACGTCTTCGTTTACAATGTTTCCTGCTACTCGAACGCTAAATATATCGCCAATTCCTTGATCAAAAACCAACTCGGTTGGCACTCTAGAATCTATGCAGCTTAAAATTACCGCAAATGGATATTGACCTTCACTGGTTGCTACCACCTGATCTTTTAAATTTCGTTGCGTTTTTACATTTTGAACAAAACGTTCGTTTCCTTCCACTAAAATTTGATGTGCCAATTGGGCTGTTAAATTTTCTTGTGATATTTTGGTATGTGTTTTCATTTATTTAATCTTTTTGATTAATTAACAATGTTTTAATTATTATTAATTTCTTCGCAGCTTCTTTTTTATTTGAAAAAGAATAAAGATACTAATTGATTTGTTAATTTTTACTATTTGTAATTTTTACTATAGTCACTAGTTATTAATTTTCTTTTATCCATTTCAAACAATCATTAAAGGTGTCAAAAATTTGTTCTTCGGGGACTAAATCTGGAATTATATCTATACGTTCCAACATATATCTGGGTTGTTCAATAATATTTACAAAAAGTACTTTTTTACCATCTCTAACTAAATCAACCAACACATCTTCCATAGCATATAATCCAGATTGATCAATATATTGCATTCTTCCCATTCTAATTATAATGGTTGTAGCCGAATCTGGTATCTGCTTTATCAATGTCTGAAAATCACTTGTTGATCCAAAAAACAAAGGTCCTTTGATGTGTTTGATGAATACTGTTTCTTGGAGATCTTTTGGAAAGTCAATTTCATCAGACCAAGCTTTTTCTTTACTTAATGCTTTTATATCGGAGCGTTTTGCAGTTAAGTCTCCCATTTTTTTCATAAACATTAATGATGCGATTACCAACCCAATTCCTACAGCATATACCAAATTCCAAACCGATGATAACACCATTACTATCAACATAATAATCACTTCTGGTTTAGGCATTTTAGGCATTGCCTTTAAGCCTTTATAGTCCATTACACCAATACCTACTGTTATTAAAATTCCTGCTAATACGGCTGCAGGTATTTGTGAAGCAACTGGGCCTAATGCCAATAAAACCACTAATAAAAGTATACCAGCCATCATACCTGATAATCTTGTTTTCCCTCCAGCATTAATATTTACAACAGTTCTAATTGTAGCACCAGCACCAGGAAGTCCTCCAAAAATTGCGCCAATACTATTCCCAATTCCTTGGCCAACTAATTCTTTATTAGGTTTGTGTTTGGTCTTAGTCATATTATCTGCAACTACAGATGTGAGTAATGAATCAATAGCCCCTAAAAGTGCTAAAGTTAATGCTGTAAATATATAAGGCGTAATACTTCCTATGTTAAAACTTGTAAATATTTCAAGATTTGGAATTGGCAAACCACTCGGAATTTCTTCAATAGGTCTATAGTCTAACCTAAAACCAAATGCGATTCCAGACATCACTAAAAGTGCAACTAATGTACTCGGAACTGCTTTGGTGATTTTTTTAAATCCGTAAATGATAAAAATAGTTCCTAAGGCTAAAATCAATTCTAACCAGTTGATATTCATTAAAGCTCTTGGCAATACTTTTAAAGCCCCTAATACACCCGAAGCTTCCTTACTTGCAAGTGTTTGAGATTCTTTTAGGATATCAACTTCTGAAATTAATTCTGCTCTCTTTACCGTTTCTTTAAAGTCTTCTAAAACCAATATTCCTTCTCCTGCTTCCTCTTTTAATATGTTATTTAAAATTATTTCTTCAGCTTGAGGTTTAAATTGACCCACAAATTCCGAATCTTCTTTTGGGTAATATCCTATAGAAGGTAAAATTTGTGTAACCAAAATAATCACTCCAATTGCTGTCATAAAACCAGATACAACTGGATATGGAATGTATTTTATATATTTCCCTAAACCTATTAACCCAAGTGCTATTTGCATAATTCCGGCTAATAAAAAAACGGTTAATATTGCCGGTAATGCTTTAGTAATATCTCCATCAAATGTGGCAACAATTCCTGCAATTACGACCATGCTTACCGCAGTCATAGGTGCTGTTGGTCCAGATATTTGTGTATTAGTTCCTCCAAAAAGAGCAGCGAAAAAACTCACAAAAATAGCTCCATAAAGTCCTGCACTAGGTCCAAGGCCTGAGCTAACACCAAAAGCCAATGCTAAAGGTAAAGCGACTATCCCTGCGGTAATTCCACCAAACAGATCACCTTTGAAATGTTTGAAATTAAATATATTTTTCATTGTATAATTTTTTAAATATTATTGAACAACCCAATTTATTTTTGGGTAGTGATTCTAATCTTGAAATTAAATAAATTCCTCTCTATGAAAAAGGTATTATTTAGATTAAATCACCCTTGGAGGAGGTAATTGAATGTCTTTTTTGTATGTCAAAAAAGAGGGTTGAACTATAAAATAAGAAATTTGTTTTTTTAGTGCTTTTTGAAAAGAAATAGCGTTATTGATCTGAAGAAACTTTGTTTCATTTTCTAGTTCTGAAACGGTTTCTTGTTTTGAAGTTTCTTCTTTTTCTGAAGCATCTACAAGTTCGTATTTAACATCTTCAATTACACTTATTAATTGAACAATGGGGTTTGTAACTAAAAAAACAAGAAAAAGGGAGCTGAAGATTACCTTTTTTAGATTTCGAAAATTAGCTAGTTGATATGTAGATTGATTTATCTTCAAACGAGAATTTCATTTACCATATTGGTGTAAAATTCAGAAACACTGTCTTTACCTTTAGTGACATCGGTCAATGCTGGAAGATGTTCTGCAAAATATTTTTGTTGATGAGCGCCTTCTATTACTGTAGAAATTAACATATGCGGGAATCTATATTGTGGATTAACATCCAAAACCATATCACTTATACGTTGTACTATTTTTTTGTAAGACTTAAAAAACCCTTTTTTATTTTCATCATCTACATTTTTAGTATGATATGCTTTTACGGATTCTGTAATTATTATCTGACTTAATAATTCTTCGTTAATATAAGTAGTTGGGTAATTTTCTAAAATAGGTTCGGTTAATACTTTAATAGAACGTTCTAATTTTTCGGAAGGGGAATCAATATTCATGGTTGTAAAAACCAATATATATTCAATCCAACTCCAATACCAAGAAACCAAATAAATTAACAAGGTATGTTTGTTTTCAAAATAACGATAAATGGAACTTTCGGGAGATTCTATCTGAACACCAAGTTTTTTAAACGTAAAAACCTCAAAACCAAGATCATTGATCATTTCAATGCTATAACAAATAATTTTTCTACCAAGCTTAGAAGTGTCTGGGTTTTTCAGAAATAAATCTGAATTTACTTCTATATGTAATTGAATATTTTTCATTTTCGAATTGTAAAAATAATAGTATTACTATCGTTAATGCTAGTAATTTTTAATTTTAACGTAATTTTAATTACTTTCTAATTTAATCACATATAATATAGTCTTAAATTAATCATTTGGTAACATTAAGATAACATTAGGGTTGGTTATTTGCACCGACAAAAACTAATAATGATTTTATAATGAAGTTAAATTACTTAATTTTTATTCTTACTGTAATTGTAGGGTTTACAGGTTTTTCACAAGAGGAAAATTCCGAAGACAAAAAAGAAAATCCTTTTTCAATTAAATGGGACAATGGTTTTAAAGTAGAAAGCCAAGACAAAAACTTTAAACTAAAATTTGGTGGTCGTATTATGGTAGATCACGCCTACTTTTTTCAAGATGAAGATATGGACGCAAATTTTGGAGAATTGGAAGTTAAAAGTGGTACTGAATTTAGACGTGCTCGTTTTTATATGGGCGGTACGGTTTATAAAAACGTAGATTTTAAACTTCAGGTCGATTTTGCAGGAGGTCTCGTTTTATTAAAAGATGCTTATATTGGAATAAATGGGGTGCCTGGTGTTGGTACAATTAGAGTTGGTAATGTAAAAGAACCCTTTCGACTAGACGCACTTACTAGTAGTAAATACATCACCTTTATGGAACGAGTATTGGCTACAGATTTTGCACAAGAACGTAACTCAGGAATCTTAGTTTTTAACGATTTTTTCAATAAACGTTTTTCAGCTCAACTAGGAGCCTTCAGAAATTCTAGTGCAAACGGAAACGATATTACAGCCAATGACGGCTATGTGATCACTGGAAGAATAACAGGACTACTAATAAACAATCCTGAAAAGAAACAATTATTACATGCAGGTATTGGGCATTCCTTCAGAAATACAGATAGTAACTCATTTAAAATTTCTTCAAGACCAGAAGCACACTTAGGTCCAAAGTACATTAACACTGGGGTTATTGAAAACATTAAACACGCTAACCTTACCAATTTTGAACTTGCCTTTGTGTATAAATCTTTTTCTTTACAAGGAGAATACATAACTGGAAATTATAAAAAAATGGATTTTGACCCTATAGATAATTATGTTTTTAACAGCTATTACGGTCAAGTGAGTTACTATATTACAGGAGAAAGTAAAAACTATAAAAGTTCTTATTCAGGATTTGGAAGAGTAAAACCTAAACATAATTTTGGAAAAGATGGCGCTGGTGCTTTTGAAGTTGCAGTTAGGTTATCTAATTCAGATTTGAATAGTGAAGATATTTTTGGTGGTGAACAAAGAGATATTACTTTTGGTCTTAACTGGTATTTAAATCCTGTAACAAGAATTATGATTAATTATGATTTTGTAAAAGTTACAGATATAGGTAATGCTTCAAACATTCAAGCAAGAATGCAAATAGATTTTTAACACTTAACTATTTGGTAACAAACAAACTCAAATAAAACAAGATATTTACAAATACAAAAAATCAAATTAAATGGACAATATTTACTTATTAATGATAGTGGCACTTGCAGTTTTGGCAATTGCCGATTTAGTCGTTGGAGTTAGTAACGACGCAGTAAACTTCTTAAATTCAGCTATAGGATCTAAAGCAGTTTCATTTAAAACCATTATGATTGTTGCCAGTTTAGGTATTGCTTTTGGAGCACTTTCTTCTAGTGGAATGATGGAAGTTGCTCGTAAAGGTATTTTTATGCCAAGCGAATTCTACTTCAACGAAATCATGATTATTTTTATGGCAGTAATGATTACCGATATTTTACTGCTAGATTTTTTCAACACCTTAGGAATGCCAACCTCAACAACGGTTTCTATCGTTTTTGAATTATTAGGAGCTGCGGTTGTAATGTCGTTGATTAAAATTAGCCATTCTGAAACTGAAACTATTTCAGATTTAGGTCATTATATCAACACCGCAAAAGCAGGTGAAATTATCTTCGGAATATTACTCTCTGTCGTCGTCGCCTTTTCTGTTGGTGCCTTTGTTCAGTTTATATCTAGGGTTTTACTAACTTTTAAATTTGAACAAAAAGCTAAATGGGTTTCTGCTTTATTTGGTGGTATTGCTGCTACAGCAATTACCTACTTCATCTTAATAAAAGGATTGAAAGGAGCAAGTTTTACTTC
>JASFZG010000010.1:0-4065 GCA_046055745.1 Flavobacteriaceae bacterium
CCTCTCGCATTATCTTCACTTCTAGATAAAACTGCTGCTCCTGCTCCATCTCCAAAAATCACGGAAACTCCACGACCACGAGTCGTAACATCTAAAGCACCAGAATGAAACTCAGAACCAATCACCAAAATATTTTTATACATTCCTGTTTTAATAAATTGATCGGCAACCGACAAGGCATAAATAAAACCAGAACATTGATTACGAACATCTAAGGCACCAATCGTTCCTATATCTAATAAATCCTGAATTTGAACTCCACAACCAGGAAAATACATATCTGGACTCAAAGTGGCAAACACGATAAAATCGATATCATCTTTTGTTAAACCAGAATTTTTAATGGCAATTCTTGCAGCCTTCACACCCATTGAAGAAGAAGTTTCTCCACTACCTTTTTCTATCCAACGTCGTTCCTTGATTCCTGTTCTTTCTTGAATCCACGCATCATTGGTATCCATTAATTTCGAAAGATCATCGTTGGTAACTATATTTTCGGGAACAAAATGTCCTAATCCTGTTATTCTTGAAGTGTACATAAATTCTATTTTAGGTCCCAAGTTTTTATTCTTGAAATCGGGAGCCGAAAGATACCTATTAACTTCAGATTGCCGAAGTCTTTTGAGTCCATTAAGTATGCACGCATAATACTTTTTTTGAGATGATTTTTGTCAAGTTGTCAGATTTGTTGAAATGGTACTTTTTTTGACTAATGATAAACCTCACGACTGTGCTCGAGGAGATATTTGTCTGGTCGAGCGCAGTCGAGACCTAATTAAATAATAACGAATAAATAATATAATTATGAGTAAAGGAACTATTAACGTATCGGTGGATAATATTTTTCCACTTATTAAAAAGTTTTTATACAGTGATCACGAAATTTTTCTACGTGAATTAATTTCGAATGCAACAGATGCAACTGTTAAACTGAAATATTTAACCAACATTGGAGAAGCTAAAGTAGAATATGGCAACCCAAGAATCGAAATAAAAATCGATAAAGAAAATAAAAAACTTCATATCATCGACCAAGGAATTGGAATGACTAAAGAAGAAATCGAAAAATACATCAACGAGATCGCTTTTTCTGGAGCTGAAGAGTTTTTAGAAAAATACAAAGATGAATCTGGTGATGACAAAGGAATTATTGGGCATTTTGGTTTAGGATTCTATTCTGCTTTTATGGTGGCTGATAAAGTAGAAATTATATCAAAAAGTTTCAAAGATGAATCAGCTGTTCATTGGGAATGTGATGGGTCTCCAGAATATACTACGGAAGAATCTGACAGAACCGAAAGAGGAACCGAAATCATTCTTCATATCGCTGACGATTCAACCGAATTTTTAGAAGAAGTAAGAATCACAGAACTACTTACCAAGTATAATAAGTTTATGCCTATTCCAATTAAGTTTGGAACTAAAGAGGTGAACTTACCATTACCAGAAGATGCTAAGGAAGATGCAAAACCTGAAAAGAAAACTGTTGACAACATCATCAACAACCCTAATCCTGCTTGGACTAAGCAGCCTTCAGATTTAAATCCTGAAGACTATAAAAATTTTTATAGAGAGTTGTATCCAGCACAGTTTGAGGAGCCATTATTTCATATTCATTTAAATGTTGATTATCCGTTTAATTTAACAGGGATTTTATATTTCCCAAAAATGTCGAATGATGCTATCAATATGCAGAAGGATAAAATTCAGCTATATCAAAATCAAGTTTTTGTAACTGATAATGTAGAAGGAATTGTTCCTGAATTTTTAACGATGCTTCGTGGAGTAATTGATTCTCCAGATATTCCATTGAATGTTTCTAGAAGTTACCTTCAGGCAGACGGTGCTGTTAAGAAAATCTCAAGTTATATCACTCGTAAGGTTGCTGATAAAATGAAGAGTTTATTCAATAGTGATCGAGAAGATTTCGAGAAGAAATGGAATGACATTAAAATTGTGATTGAATACGGAATGCTTTCCGAAGAAAAATTCTTTGAAAAAGCACAAGCATTCGCTTTATATCCAACGGTTGATGACAAGTATTTTACTTTGGAAGAATACAAAGAAAAAATTAAGGCAGCACAAACCGATAAGGATGATAAATTGGTGATACTGTATGCTTCAAACAAAGACGAGCAACACGCTTATATTGATGCGGCAAAAGATAAAGGATATGAAGTGTTATTTTTAGACTCTCCTATTGTTTCGCATTTAATTCAGAAATTAGAATCTACCGAAGAAAATGTTTCATTTGTACGAGTGGATGGTGATCATATTGACAATTTAATTAAGAAAGATGAAGAGCAGATTTCTAAATTAAATGATGAGGAAAAAGAAAGCTTAAAAACTTTGTTGACAGAATTAATTCCACAGGATAAATTCTCGATTCAATTAGAAGCGATGGATAGCAAAGCCAATCCGTTTATCATCACACAACCAGAATTTATGCGTCGAATGAAAGAGATGCAACAATCTGGAGGTGGCGGAATGTTTGGTATGGGTAATATGCCAGATATGTACAATTTAATAGTTAACACCAACAATGAACTAATTGGTGAAATACTAACTACAAAAACCGCTAAAAAGAAAGAACGTTTGGTAAATCAAGCATTGGATTTAGCAAGATTGTCTCAAAATTTATTAAAAGGAGAAGAATTAACTACTTTTATTAAGCGTAGTTTTGAAATGATTAAATAATTTTAAACTATTTATTATTTACAGAAGCCTTTCTATTAACTTAGAGAGGCTTTTTTCATTAAAGTCTATACGGTTTTCGTTTCGACTAATATTTATGCGTTTTAACTAATAATTAGCGTTTTAATATATTTATATTATATTTTTAAAAAATAACTAAAATTTAATTTAATTATGAAAAAACTTACTTTTTTATGTGCCTTGTTAACAGTACCCCTGTTATTTGGACAAACCTCACTATCGGGTAATAGCCCAATTGTTTATAATGGCTCGGCAGGTAGCACCACAATAACTGCATTTGGAAATGAAAACATGAATTTTGCTCCTGTTGTTATTACAAATAATCTTGGGCAAACTTCAAGTGGAACTGATATTGCTTGTGCAGGATCAAGTGTAACAGATAACTTTATTTGGAATGAATATGATTTAGATTCAAATTTTGGCGTTACTGGGGACTTTAATGTAACAGATGTTGAAATTGGTATAGGCGGTGTTAATATAACAACTCCCGTACCAATGACTGTAAATATTTATTCCAATAACGGTATATTCCCTGGAGGCACTTGGACTTTACAAGGAACTACTATTCATATGCTTACAAATGCAGATAATCAATCTATTATTTCAATTCCAGTAATGGCAACAATTCCATTTGGTGAAAATCTTTTATATGAAATATTTGTTGATGGAGATGCTGGTAATGGAGTCGATTCTATGCGTTTTATGACAAATACTGATGGTTTTTTAGCTGATTCATGGATTCAAGCTGTTGATTGTGGCATTAGTATACCAACAATTTTGGGGTTAATAGGACCTCCTACATCGGCTTTTATTATGAATGTTATAGGGGATACTGCTGCTGCCTCTTTCACAGAATGCGGAGTGCCACTAGGTCAACCAATACCGGCTGCAGGTACATCTGGCCCTATGACTCCATCTGTTGCGACAGTAGGAGTTGTTGGTACAGTAGGTCTAGATTATTCTATAGATTTTGTTGATTTAGATCTTAATCACACATTTGATTCTGATTTAGATATTACATTACAATCTCCTGGAGGATTAACCTTAGACTTATCTAGTGATAATGGTGGTGGTGCTGATAATTATACTGCTACTGTATTTCAAGATGGAAATCCTAATATAACAACAGGCTCAGCTCCTTTTACAGGAACTTTTGAACCAGAAGGAGGTACTTTAAACGGAACCTTTGCTGGTGAACCTGTTAATGGTGACTGGACTTTACTTATTAATGATGACACAGGTGGTGATGTCGGATTTTTAAACAATTATTGCATAACTTTCACTCCAATAGGAGTTATAGGCGCTCCCCCAGTAATAGCATGTCCTGCAGACATAAGTGTAGATAATGAT
>JASFZG010000011.1:0-11144 GCA_046055745.1 Flavobacteriaceae bacterium
AATATGTTTAATGCTGTTACTGCTTTGGGTATGGCGATTTTAGCAGGTTCCCCAACCGATCGACTTCCCAAAGCATTACAGAGTTTTAAAGGAGTAAAACGAAGATTTTCTTATAAAATCAGAAACGAAAAATTAGTATTAATAGATGATTATGCGCATCATCCAACAGAAATAGATGCACTCTATCAGGCAGTTACAGAAATGTATCCCAAAAAAAAGAAATTAATCGTCTTTCAGCCACATCTTTTTTCGAGAACAAAAGATTTTGCTTCAGATTTTGCAAAAAGCTTGTCGCAATTTGATGAGATAATGCTGTTAGATATATACCCTGCAAGAGAAGAGTCAATTTCGGGAATTACCTCAAAATGGTTGTTGAATAAAATTGAAAATAAAAATAAAAAGCTAGTTTCAAAACAAGAATTAGCTGAGCAAATAAAGGCTTCAGATTGTATGGTGAAAATTATGGCAGGAGCTGGTGATATTGGAGTTGAAGTAGGTAAAATAACTAAAATACTAAGCAATGAGAATTAATTGGGGCATCATAAAGTTTTTGGTTGTTACGAGTTTGATCGTATTCCTTTTTGGTTTCAGTAAGCAAAGAAATGAGCTAAGGAAAATCGAAAAAATTGACCTAGAATTTAAAGATGAAAACCGTCTATTTATCACACCAGAAACGGTTAATAAATTGTTAATAGTAAATAGGGACACACTTACAAACACTGCTAAAGAAACTTTAGATTTGAATAAGATGGAAAAAAGATTGTTGGATAACCCAATGATTAAAAATGCAGAGGTTTACATTAGTGTTGACGGTGTTTTAGGAGTGAAAATTGAGCAACGAAACCCTATTGCAAGGGTTTTAGGAAATCCAGATTATTACCTGGATGAAGATGGTAAGAAAATGCCTTTATCTGTTGTTTATTCTGAAAGGGTGCCAATTATCACTGGTGTTTCTGAAAATCAGTATTCAGAAGTCGTCAACCTAGTGAATAAAATTGAAATAGATGAGTTTATGAAGGAGTATGTAGTAGGATTAGATGTTTCAGAACAAGGAGATGTAAATTTAATAATTAGAAAATACGATTTTAAAGTGCTTTTTGGGAAACCAAATGGAATTGAAAATAAGTTTCAAAAATTTAAAGCGTTTTATAAACTAACAAAACAAGATAGTTTGCTTGAAAGTTACAGATTGGTGAATTTAAAATTCAAGAATCAAGTTGTAGCTACAAAATGGAAAGCCAATGGAGAATAATAAAATAGCTGTAGGATTAGACATAGGTACCACAAAAATTGTTGCCATGATTGGGCAATATAATGAATATGGGAAGTTGGAAATTTTAGGTTTAGGGAAATCTAAAAGTTTGGGTGTGCATCGCGGTGTTGTAAATAATATTACTCAAACGATCCAGTCTATACAGAAAGCGGTTCAAGATGCAGAGTCTTCTTCAGGATTAAAAATTTCTGATGTAATTGTTGGTATTGCAGGTCAGCATATTCGTAGCCTTCAACACAGCGATTATATTACAAGACCAGATAGCGATACTGTGATTGATGACGAAGATATTGAAGATTTATGCAACCAAGTTCATAAATTAGTGATGCTTCCTGGTGAAGAAATTATTCATGTACTTCCACAGGATTTTAAAGTAGATGGACAAAGTGAAATAAAGGAACCAATAGGAATGTATGGCGGAAGATTAGAAGCAAATTTTCACGTGGTTGTAGGTCAGGTTTCATCTATTAGAAATATTGGCAGATGTATTAAAAGTGCCGGCTTAGAAATGGCTGGAATTACTTTAGAACCTTTAGCTTCCGCTAATGCAGTGTTAGGGCATGAAGAAAAAGAAGCTGGAGTTGCTTTAATTGATATTGGAGGTGGAACTACGGATTTAGCCATTTTTAAAGACGGAATTATTCGTCATACAGCAGTGATCCCTTTCGGAGGAAATGTAATTACAGATGATATAAAAGAAGGCTGTTCCATTATTGAAAAACAAGCTGAATTATTGAAAATTAAATTTGGATCTGCTTGGCCTGGAGAAAACAAGGATAACGAAATTGTTTCAATCCCAGGTTTAAGAGGAAGAGAACCAAAAGAAATTACTTTAAAAAACCTATCAAAAATTATTCATGCACGTGTTGTTGAAATTGTAGAACAAGTTTATTTAGAAATAAAAAATTACGGACACGAAGAACAAAAGAAAAAGCTAATCGCAGGAATTGTTCTAACTGGAGGAGGTGCTCAATTAAAGCACATAAAACAATTAGTGGAGTATATAACAGGAATGGATACACGAGTAGGTTATCCAAACGAACATATGGCAGGAGATAGTGATAGTGAAGTTACGAGCCCAATGTATGCAACAGCAGTAGGTTTGGTTTTAAACGGACTTGAGAATAAAAATGTTTTAGATGCCGAAGAAGTAATTACTGAAGAAGAAATGGATATTGATAACAAAACCGGAACAGAACCTGTTGAAGAAAGAGCCAAAGAAAAACAAAAAGGATTTTTTGATAAATGGGCGGATAAGTTGAAAGACTTTTTAGATAATGCAGAATAAAAACTCGACAAGCTTAGTAATCGAGAATAGTCGAAATAAGAATAAAAAAAACATCATAATAAAAAACCAACAACCTCACAAAAAAATAAATTATGAACAGTAACAAAGAAATGGAAAGTTTATCGTTCGATATGCCAATCAACCAATCCAATGTCATTAAGGTTATTGGTGTTGGAGGAGGAGGTAGTAATGCAATCAATCACATGTTTAGTCAAGGTATTAAAGGTGTAGATTTTGTTATTTGTAATACCGATGCCCAAGCACTTGAAAGTAGTCCGGTACCTAATAAAATACAATTAGGAGTTACCTTAACCGAAGGATTAGGAGCAGGTGCCAATCCTCAAATTGGAGAACAATCTGCCGTAGAGAGTTTAGAAGATATTAAATCAATGCTTTCTACTAATACAAAAATGTTATTTATTACCGCTGGTATGGGTGGTGGTACAGGAACGGGTGCTGCACCAATTATAGCTAAAATGGCGAAGGATTTAGGTGTTTTAACTGTGGGTATCGTAACTATTCCTTTTGCCTTTGAGGGTAAAATGAGAAATGACCAAGCTAATATTGGCGTAGAAAGATTAAGAGATAATGTAGATTCACTTATAGTAATTAATAATAATAAATTAAGAGATGTTTATGGAAACCTTGGCTTTAAAGCTGGTTTTTCAAAAGCAGACGAAGTATTAGCCACAGCTGCTCGTGGTATTGCTGAAGTAATTACACATCATTACACACAAAATATAGATTTACGTGATGCTAAAACAGTGCTTTCAAATAGTGGGACAGCTATTATGGGAAGCGCTAATGCAAGTGGATCTAATAGAGCTGCGGAAGCAATTTCGAAAGCGTTGGACTCCCCTTTATTAAACGACAATAAAATTAAAGGAGCCACCAATGTTTTATTGTTAATTGTATCAGGAGTTGAAGAAATTACCATTGATGAAATTGGAGAAATTAGTGACTACATTCAGAGTGAGGCTGGACATGGAGCTAATATTATTATGGGTGTTGGAGATGACGAATCTTTAGAAGATTCCATTTCAATAACAGTAATTGCTACGGGTTTTAATGTAGAAACACAAGATACTATTGTAAATGCTGAGTCTAAGAAAGTGATCCACATTTTAGAAGACGAACAGCGTGCTGAACACGTTTTAATTTCAGATAAAAAGGAAAATCCGTTAGAAACACAAAATAATCCTATCGTTACTGAAGCTAAAATTATTAACGAGGAAGCGCCAATAATTAAACATACTCTTTTATTGGAAGAGGAAGAAGAAAAAGTAGATGTAAACCCCAAAATACCCTTTGAAGATTTTATTGAAACTTCAGAATTAATAAAAGATTTGGACGTTTCATATGAAGAGATTGATATTCATCATTTAGCTGAATTTAAACAAGTAAATATCAACGAAATTGATGTTAACGAGTTTGTGATTATTGAAGCCGATAAAGATGAGAAACAGGAAGCTTTTACAGAAGTTAATAGGGATTTAAAAACAAACAAAGAACAGATATTAATGTTTGATTTGGATGTGAATCCTTCATCTATAAATACTTCAGAAAAAAGAGAAGAATCTAAGAAACAAATTCAGGAAATAAAATCTATCACTTCGAGATTAGAAGAAATTGAAGTGAATGATCATATTGAAGTGGCGCCGATTACAGAAGTGACAAAAGAAAAAACAGTTACTTATAGTTTGGATGATTATCAACAAATGGAAGATCAATTAATTGAAGCAAAACCTTCTATGGTTGAAGAGGAAGTTACTGAAGAAGAGATTGTTTTTGAAACAAGAACAATAGAAAAACCAGAAGCTCCAAGAAGGGAAAACGAAATAGAAGACCCTTTAAATTCGCCAATAGATAAAATATTAACAGACCGTACAGAATACCGTAAAAATAAGTTAAAGGACTTTAATTATAAGTTTAATAATAGAAACAAGCATATTGATGAAAAGGAGAAAATTCCTGCTTACAAACGTATGGGAATTGATTTAGATGAAGTAAAAAATCAAGAATCAAATATATCTAGAACATCATTAAATGTTGATGATGATGGTATAGATTTAAGGACTAATAATTCTTTTTTACACGATAATGTGGATTAATTAATCTACACTTTAAGCCGAAAGCCCGAGAATGATTTTAGTTCTTGGGTTTTTTCGTTTTCAACAGTTAATACTAATAATAACCTTCAAAATTTAATATATTTGCAATCCATAAAATAAAAGAAGATGAGTTTAGAAAAGAAAATAATGGACGCGATGAAAATCGCGATGAAAGCAAAAGACCAAATGGCTTTGGCAGCCTTAAGAGCGGTGAAATCTGAATTGATTTTAGCAAAAACAAGCGGTTATTCAGAAGAGTTAACGGAAGCTGATGAAAATAAAATCCTTCAAAAGTTAGTTAAACAGCGTAAGGATAGTGCCACTATTTTTTCTGAACAAAATAGAGAAGATTTAGTGACTCCAGAATTAGAACAAGCAGAAGTGATATCGCAATTTTTACCAGCTCAAATGAGCGAAGAAGAAGTTGCAAGAGTAGTAGTAGAAGTGATTGCTCAAACAGGAGCAAGCTCTATGAAAGATATGGGAAAGGTGATGGGAATCGTAAATGGTAAGTTAGCTGGGCAATCAGATAGTAAAACTATTTCTGGAATTGTGAAAGCTAAATTGAATAGTTAATATAGAATGTAAAATAGATTCTTGCCTTCGCAGGAAAATGGCCTCGTAGTTCAACTGGATAGAATATCAGATTTCGGCTCTGAGGGTTGGAGGTTCGAATCCTCTCGAGGTCACAAACACAATAGATACTTAATTGTAACTATTGTGTTTTTTTATTCTAATACAATTATGATTTTATTATTGTAAATGTGTAGAGTAAGAATAAAATGTAAGATCTGTGAGGTTCTCCCGAAGTTTCGGGACCTCGAGATCACAAAAAAAAGCCATACTCAAGCAAGTATGGCTTTTTTTGTAATCTTTTTCGTATTGTTTTGACAAAATTAATTACCCTATATTTGAAACATTAATCACTTAAAAAAAATCAATTATGAAAAAATTATTATTCTTTGTATTAGCAGTGGCTTTTACAACAGTTGCTTCAGCTCAAAAACTTTCAGTTTCTTCTGTAACAAAAACAGACGCTAAAGAAATGATGAAAGAAAACCCTAAAATGGAAAAACAAATTACTGATGCTTTAATGAAAGATAAAGATCTTCAAAAAGAAACTTTAGAATATTTAAAATCCAATCCTGAGACAAAATCGATGTTTGGAAAATTATATAAAGAAAATAAAGGAGTTGCTGAAGATGTAATGAAATCTGTATTAAGCAATCCAAAATTATCTAGTAAGGTAACAGATTGGATTTCTGGAAATCCTGAAATGTTAAACAAAGTACTTAGTCTTACAAATATGTAGTACTTGTTATATTTATTTAAAAAGGTTCGTTTGCTTAATAAACGAATCTTTTTTTATTCCACACTCAAAACCAAGTCATCCTGCATTACCATTTCACCTGCTTTTAAAGTAATTGATTTTACTTTACAAGATCGAATTGACGTAACGGTAGTTTCCATTTTCATCGCTTCAATGATAAATAAAGGATCATTTTCTTTTACTTCTTGACCTTTCTTTACTAAAACTTTATAAAGAAGACCTTGTAGTGGTGAACCAATCTCATCTGGATTGTTTTCATCAGCCTTTGCATTTTCAATCTTTGTGATATTTAAAGAAGTATCTTGAATTTCTACCGTACGGTTTTCTCCATTTATTTTAAAGAACACCGTTCGCATTCCCTCGTCATTAGGGCTGCTAACCGAAAGCAATTTTACAATAATCACTTTTCCGGGTTCTAATTCAATGATGGCTTCTTCCTGTATTTTCATTCCGTAGAAGAAATTAATGGTTGGAAGAACTGCTAAATTTCCAAATTTCTTATAATTTTCATGTGCTTGATCAAAAACTCTTGGATATAAAGTATAGGATAAGAAATCTTCAAATTCGATAGCTCTTGTGAAGCCTTTTTGATATTTCTTTTTGAACTCTACAAAGGCAACATCAAAATCTATAGGTTCTAAATGTGCATTTGGACGGTTTTTATATGGTTTCTGATTCTTTAAAATTATCTTCTGAAGTTTCTTAGGAAAACCACCAACCGGCTGACCTAAATCTCCTTTAAAGAAATCGATTACCGAATCTGGGAAGGAAATATCTTCTCCATTTTCCATCACGTCATTTGGAGTTAGATTATTGGTAACCATAAAAATTGCCATATCGCCCACCACTTTTGAAGAGGGGGTGACTTTTACCAAATTCCCGAACATTGTATTTACGTGCTCATACATTTTCTTCACTTCATCAAAACGATCTCCGATGCCTAAAGCAATAGCTTGCGGACGTAAGTTTGAATATTGACCACCTGGAATTTCGTGTTGATACACTTCTGCAGTACCCGATTTTAAACCTGACTCAAACGGATAGTAATACTCGCGAATGTCTTCCCAGTAATTAGAGAATTGATTCAAGGTTTTCATATCAAATTCATGTGCTCGATCTTGGTATTTCATCATTTCAACAATCGAATTGAAATTAGGTTGAGAAGTCAGTCCAGACAATCCGCCCAAAGCCACATCGATCACATCTACATTCGCTTCAATTGCCTTTAAATAAGTAGCAGATTGTAGCGATGAAGTATCGTGTGTATGTAAATGAATTGGAAGTTTTACGGTGTCTTTTAAAGCGCCGATTAACTCAGTCGCTGCATAAGGAGTTAGTAATCCTGCCATATCTTTTAAGGCAATAATATGTGCTCCCGCATTTTCTAAATCTTTTGCAAGTTGCGTATAGTATTTAAGACTATATTTAGGTTGTGAAGTATCTAGAATATCGCCCGTATAACTGATGGCAGCTTCGGCTAAAGCTCCATTGGTGTTTCTTACAAATTTAATACTAGGTTCCATTGCTTTTACCCAGTTTAAAGAATCGAAAATTCTAAAAATATCAATCCCATTTTCCCAAGATTTATCCACGAATTTCTCTACTAAATTATCAGGATATGCTTTGTAACCAACGGCATTGGAGCCTCTTAATAACATCTGAAATAAAATGTTTGGCATCGCTTTCCGAAGCTCTCGTAATCGTGACCAAGGACTTTCTTGTAAAAATCTCAAACAAACATCAAAAGTAGCACCGCCCCACATTTCTATACTGAAGGTGTTGGCGTGATTTTTAGCAAAACTCTCCGCAACTTTTAACATATCATATGTCCGCATTCTGGTTGCCAGAAGCGATTGATGTGCATCACGAATAGTAGTGTCTGTATAATGAATCTTCTTTTCTTTCCGAAGCCATTGACTAAATTTTTCGGGACCTAATTCTGTCAATAAATCTTTGGTTCCTTTTGGAAATTCAGAAAAATGATCAAAGGCAGGAATTTTTGCATTTCTGAAAACTTTCGAATCATCTTTAAATTTTACATCTGGATTTCCATTGACAATCACTTCCCCTAAATAATTTAGCATTTTTGAAGATCGATCTTGTGAAAGTTTAATCTTGAATAAAGAAGGAGTATTCTGAATGAAATTTACGGTTGTTTTTCCGTCCTTAAATTCAGGATGCTGAATCACATTTTGTAGAAAATGAATATTGGTTTTTACACCTCGAATTCGAAACTCTTTTAATGCCCGAACCATTTTCCGAACGGCACCATCTAATGTTCTTCCATGGGCGGAAACTTTTACCAACATCGAATCGAAAAAAGGACTTACTTTATAAGACTGATAAATACTCCCTGCATCTAAACGAATTCCCATACCTGCAGCAGATCGATAGGTGTTAATGGTGCCGTAATCTGGAGTAAAATTGTTTTCTGGATCTTCTGTGGTAAGCCTACATTGTAGTGCAAAACCATAGGTTGCAATGGTTTCTTGTTCGTTTATTTTTATTTGTTTGTCTGAAAGTTTATAACCTCCCGCAACAAATATTTGTGTTTTTACCAAATCGATTCCTGTCACCATTTCAGTTACGGTATGTTCTACTTGGATTCTTGGGTTTACTTCAATAAAATAAACATTATCATCTTTGTCAACCAAAAACTCGACCGTACCAATGTTATTATAATTTACCTGTTTGGCAATTGCCAAAGCATATTTATAAAGACTTTGCTTAACATTTTTAGAAACATTAAACGAAGGTGCAATTTCCACTACTTTTTGGTGCCGTCTTTGTACCGAACAATCCCGTTCGTGTAAATGACGGATAGTACCGTGGTTATCTGCCACAATCTGAACTTCAATATGTTTAGGATCTTCTACATATTTTTCTAAAAACATGGTATCATCCCCAAAGGCATTTAGAGATTCGTTTTTTGCTGAATCAAAATGTTTTTGTAGATCTTCGGGAGTTCGGACAATCCGCATTCCTCTTCCACCACCTCCAGAAGCAGCTTTTAGCATTAATGGATAACCAATTTCAGAAGCTTCAGATAACGCAATTTTTAAGGAAGTTAGTTTCTTTTTGTTTCCTTCAATTACAGGAACTCCACATTTTATAGCGTTCTTTTTTGCTGTGATTTTATCTCCTAAAGCGTCCATTACCTCTGGATCTGGACCTATGAAAATAATTCCATTTTTGGCACAATGTCTTGCAAATTCTGAGTTTTCAGAAAGGAAACCATAACCAGGATGAATTGCATCTACGTTTTTTTCTTTTGCCAATCCTATGATTTCTTCAATATCTAAATAAGGTTTTAAAGGTTGGTTGTCTTCCCCTATTTGGTAGGATTCATCTGCCTTATAGCGATGTTGTGAATAGCGATCTTCATAAGTAAAAATAGCCACTGTTTTTACATTAATTTCAGTACAGGCGCGTAAAACTCTAATGGCAATTTCGCCTCTGTTGGCAACTAATATTTTTTTTATTTTCATAATTTGTGTCTAATAAACAGATAGTTTTTAAAACTATTTGTTTTGGGTCATTGAGCGGAGCCGAAATGATCGGAATAAAACAGTTTACTCAATAATATATGGGTTTTCAGTCCTATAATTTCTGATAATAAAATCCAAGGCACTTTGTAAAATAGCACCCATATTATCCGATTTTTTAAAATTCACATCACCAGTCAAAATAAATAATTCTGCTTTTAATTGATCTACTTTTTCTACAGTAGAAACCGTATCTACTTTCATACATTCTAATAAATGTTTGAGGCGGTATTGGTTGCTAATCGCCCTTTTAGCTAATAAGGAACGTTCTTCGTTTTTATATTGTTCAATCGAACCTTGTTGTAATAAACCTAAAGACATTTCAACTAGTTCATTGTTTTCCTTTAAAAATTGAGGTTTATACACCTTTATATTCCCTTCAAAAGATTGTTGGTCAAAATCGATGGCTCTAATTCGGTATTGAATTCGATCAAAATCATGAGTTAATACTATCACATAATTATACGAACGCATATCACCTAATAATCGTACAAAACAGCGCTCGTTAAATTTCACGAACTCTTTTGATAATGCTTTTTTATCTTGAATAGAACAGTCTTTTAAATTATGTTCAATAAAAACATCGCCTGGGATTCCAGAGATATGTTCTTCGATTAAGGTGTCAAAATTCGCTAAAAAATCGATGTGATTTGGCGATAATAAATGTTCTAATTCTAAGCCATAAACACGAGAAGCATCTGCTTTTTTAAGATAGAAATAGGTGTAATTATCGTTGAGAATATTTCTGATTTTTATTCGGAAGGGTTTTGTGTTTCCGAAGGTGCAAAAGTCAATACTATCTACAGAAAGGTAGGGCAGTGGCGCATCGCTACCGTCTGCATGAAGTATGGTGTAAATTTTTTTTAGGTTGAGGTCGATTTCTTCACGTTCGTAATCTGCAAAATAAGTGCTTAACCAAAGGGTGTCTTTATCGTTTTTATCTAATATGGGAACAGAGCCTTGAAAACGAAGTAAGTCGTCATAATGAATAGGAATTTTAGTATAACGCCCGTTTTTCGTCAGATAATCTGAAAGCTCCTTAGATATAGGAAAAACAGGTTTTTTCTTCGAAATTAATTTATTATCAAGCATAATTATTTGATATGCTTAAAGGTAAAATAATAATTTTGAATGGAAAAATATTTAATAGATAAGGCTTAAGAAAGTTTTTGAAAATATTAATCTATTAATGAAAAGTCTATTCTATGTGAACTTTGTGGAAAAAAAGATCCCTACCCCCAAAGAATTAATGATGAATTCCTTCACCTAATTTCTGAAGAACATTCCGGTTGATAATTTTTATTCGTTTACCAGAAGTTTCAATGAGTTTTTCTTTTTTCAATTCAGAAAGCATTCGAATACAAGATTCGGTTGCGGTACCAACAATATTTGAAATGTCTTCACGAGATAATTGAATAATCATGTAGCCATCGTGATCTACTCCAAAACTGTCTTCTAAATGAATTAATGTTTCAGCTATACGATTCTTAACAGGTTTTTGAGAAATATTTACAATTACATCATCTGCTTCTTTTAGTTCGTGAGCTAAATTTTGAAGCAATTCTAACGTAAAATTTGCATTGTTATGTAAATTATC
>JASFZG010000012.1:0-4647 GCA_046055745.1 Flavobacteriaceae bacterium
CAAGCCCATTTCCCGACCATCGTCTGGTGAATAGATTCTTTCAATTCCGTAGTCTTGTAATTCTTTAATTTCAGAAGGAAGAATAACTCCGCCACCGCCGCCAAAAATCTTGATTTGGGTTGCTCCCCTTTCCTCCAACAAATCATACATATATTTAAAATACTCATTATGTCCTCCTTGGTACGAAGTTAAAGCAATCGCATTTGCATCTTCTTGTATAGCAGTATTTACTACTTCTTCCACACTTCTATCGTGACCTAAATGAATCACTTCAACGCCCGTCGCCTGAATAATACGGCGCATTATGTTGATGGAAGCATCGTGACCATCGAATAAGGATGCTGCAGTTACAATTCTAACTTTATTTTTTGGCTGGTAAGGAAGTATATTTTGCATAAAAACTTTTTGTTATTTTCAGGCTGCAAATTTACGAAAAAAAAAGAGGCATATTTCAACTTAATAATTAACTGTTTTATAAAAAATATTTTAAAAAAATATACATCTTTGCTATCTCTTATAAAACATATCATATGTCATTTAAAAAACTAACGCTGATTCTCTTATCATTTATAACATTTTCTTGTGCAGAGTTACAAGATGTAGTAAACTCTTTACCTACAGAAACTACAGGGAATATAGATATTGCTGCAGGCTTACGACAAGCATTGGACAAAGGAATTACAAAACAAGTTAGTAAATTAACTCAAAAAGATGGTTTTTATAAAAATCAAACCGTTAAAATTTTAATGCCTGAGGAATTGCAAAAAGTTGACAAAGCACTTCGGAATATTGGATTAGGAAACCTTGCAGATGAAGGAATAAAAGCATTAAATCGTGCTGCTGAAGATGCGGTAAAAGAGGCTACTCCTATTTTTGTAAACGCTGTTAAAGAAATCACTTTTAATGATGCCAAAGGAATTTTATTAGGTTCAGATGATGATGCCACTAATTATTTAAGAGGGAAGACTAATAATACATTGTATAACAAATTCAATCCTGTGATTAAAAACTCGTTTGACAAAGTGGGCGCTGATCAGATATGGGAAGGTATCATAAATAAATATAATAGTATCCCTTTTGTAAATAAAGTAAATCCAGACTTAACAGACTATGTTACTAATGAAGCTTTAAAAGGAGTATATAAAATGATTGCTATTGAAGAACGAAAAATTAGAAATAACATCAACGAACGCTCTACAATACTTTTAAAACAAGTTTTTGCTTTACAGGATTAATGTAAGTAAAAATTATATATATTAAACTTAAGGTTGTTATTGTTAATAAAAAGGCACATAATCATTAAATTTTAACAATAAAAAACAATAATGTTTTGTTGAAAAATAAAATACTTTGTATATTGCCATCTTAATATTAAACATAAAAACAAATAACATTATGAAAAAAATTTACATTTTAGCAATAGCTTTAGTAGCTTTTGCATTTACAGGAACGTCTCAAATTATTGATGACACTTTTGAGTTTTATAATTTAGGTGAAATGGGAGCCCAAGGTCCTGGTGTTTGGACTAGCTGGTCTAATGATGGTGGTGCTACTGGTGCTGAAGGAATATATGTTACTGATGCTTTTGGTAACCCAGGACAAGCTGGAGAATGTACAACTGCTGGTCAAGATCCAGTATTATTGTTCGGAAACCAAACTTCTGGAGATTTTTCTTTAGTATGGGATATGTATATTCCATCTGGAAAATCAGGATATTTAAACATGCAAGGAGAAATCCCTGCTGAAGGAACAGCTTTATCTGGTGTTTGGAATTCTGGTGACATCTACTTTAACGAAGGTGACGGTGCTCCAGGGCAAATGGAAGACAAAGGGAATACTGGTGTATTTATGGCATTTCCACATGACTCTTGGTTTAAATTTTCTATATACTTTGATTTAGATGCTGGAACACCTACATACACTATTTCTGTAGACGGTGTAGCTGGTGCTACTCTTGATTTTGCAACAGATACTACTTTAGGTGGAATGAACTTATTTGTTACTGGACCTATGGAAATGTATGTTGATAACATTATATTTCAAAATGGACCTCTTTTAGGAGCTACTGATTTTGATGCAAATAACTTTAATGTTGCAATGAGCAATGGTCTATTAACTATCAAAGCTAATGACAATATTGACTCTGTTGAAATTTACAATATGTTAGGTCAACAAGTTTACAATGGTACTATTGGAACTTCAAGAACTACAATTAACATGTCTAGCTTCGCTAATGGAACTTACATTGTAAGAGCTAGTGTTAACGGTACTTTAAGCACAGTAAAAGTTATTAAATAAGACAAATAAACTCTTATAAAATATTTTTAGAAAGACCTTTCATTTTGAAAGGTCTTTTTTTATTTATATATTTATCACTCATTAATTAAAATAAAAAATATGAAAAAGATTTACATTTTAGCATTTGCAATTTTAGCATTTGCATTTACAGGAAACGCACAAACCGAAGTTGATGATAATTTTGATAGTTATAATTTAGGGGATATGTCTTCTCAAGCATTCTATTGGAGAACATGGAGTGGTGCAGAAGGAGGCACAGAAGATGCCGATGTAGTTAATACATTTGCTTTTTCTGGTTCTCAATCTTTAAATGTTGATGGGTCTGGTGTGACAGATATGATTATGTTAGTTGAATCATTTCCTAGTTCTGGAAAATATTCAATTGAATGGAAAATGTACATTCCAGCTGGTAAAGAAGGTTATTTTAATATGCAAGCTGATTTAACTCCATTAAATACTCCATGGGCTCAAGCTTTAATGGGAGGTAATGTATATTTTAACTGTGGCGGTCTTACTCCTGGTCAAGGTATGGCAACAGGTGTAACTGACTGTTCATTGAATAACGGAGAGGCTATTTTTACTTTCCCACATGACGAATGGTTTACAGTAACTGCAATTTACGATTTAGATGTTGAAACCTGGGGTATGTTAATTAACGGTGTTCAACAATTTACAGATTACACTTTTGTATTTAATGATCAAATATTTGCTGGTTTAGCAGGGATTGATTTCTTTTCTGCAAGTTCTAGTAATGAATTCTATATAGATGATTTAATTTTATTTAACGGAGACATTACTTTAAGTAGCGAGTCTTTTGAAGCTACTGGTTTTGCAGCTGCAATGAGCAATGGTCAATTAACATTAAAAGCTAATGAAAATATTGACTCTGTAGAGATATTCAATATGTTAGGTCAAAAAGTTTACAGTGCTAATGTTGCCTCTTTAAATACTACAATTAACATGTCTAGCTATGCTAATGGAACATACATCATTAAAGCAAGTGTAAATGGAAATTTAGGAACGGTTAAAGTTATTAAATAAATAAGACTATTTTTTTATTTAAGGAATAAAATAAATAAGACCTTTCAAATTGAAAGGTCTTATTTATTATTGGCAATGTGCCAATAATAAATGATATTTTTCTCAATAATATTTATTGAATTAAAAATTATATTCTTCAATAATATTCTTCATTTGATTTTGAAGTATTTTTGCTTCTACTGCTGCAGATTTATCAAAATCAACATCATTCGAAGCATAAATAATTCCTCTAGAAGAATTAATCAAAAGTCCTACATCTTTATTCATTCCGTATCTACAAACCTCTTGTAAGTTTCCTCCTTGAGCTCCAACCCCAGGTACCAATATAAAGCTATTAGGGACTATTTTTCGTATTTCCTTGAAGTATTCTGCTTTAGTTGCACCTACAACATACATTAGGTTTTTACTGTTCTCCCAATACTTAGACGTTTCTAATACTTTTTTATAAAGCTCGACATTATCAATTTTTTGAGTTTGAAAATCGAATGCCCCTTCATTAGAAGTTAACGCCAACATAATAGTATGCTTATTTTTAAAAGACAAAAAAGGCTCTACAGAATCCTTTCCCATATAGGGAGCAACAGTCACCGAATCAAAGCCTAAATCTTCAAAAAAAGCTTTAGCGTACATAGTAGAAGTATTTCCAATATCACCTCGTTTTGCATCTGCTATTGTAAATATTTCAGGGTAATTATTATTAAGATAAGAGATTGTTTTTTCTAATGCCTTCCACCCCTTTATTCCATAAGCTTCATAAAAAGCAGTATTTGGTTTATAGGCAACCACTAAATGATGTGTAGCGTCAATAATTGCTTTATTGAAAGCAAATATAGGATCCTCTTCTTTTAATAAATATTTTGGAATTTTATTTATATCAACATCTAATCCTATACATAGAAAAGATTGTTTTTTATGGATTTCGGAAATTAGTTGATTTCTTGTCATATTCTTAAATTTTGAATTCAGAATTCTAAATTCAGAATTTTAAAAAGTTTCCCCTGCTTCTTTAAGTTTTTCAGTGTTATTAACTAACTGAAGTTCATCAATTATTTTCTGAATATCACCATTGATTATATTACTTAAATCGTAAAGTGTTAAATTTATTCTATGATCGGTAACACGCCCCTGTGAATAATTATAGGTTCTAATTTTTGCACTTCGGTCACCACTTGTAACCATAGACCCACGTTTCTCGGCATCTTCTGCTTGTTTTTTTGCTAATTCTAAATCGTATAACCTAGAACGTAACACTTTAAAAGCTTTCTCTTTATTTTTATGTTGTGATTTTTGGTCTTGACATTGCGCTAC
>JASFZG010000013.1:0-4463 GCA_046055745.1 Flavobacteriaceae bacterium
TACAATACAGGTTTTTGCCAATGGCTTTGTGCAATAAAACCGCTGCAACGGTAGAATCTACACCACCACTCAATCCTAAAACCACTTTATCGTTTCCTATTTTTGCTTTTAAATCGGCTACCGTAGTATCCACAAAAGCAGCAGGTGTCCACGTTTGTTCCACCTTAGCGATGTTTACTAAAAAGTTTTCTAATAATTGTTTTCCGAAAGTCGTATGATATACTTCTGGATGAAATTGAATCGCATAGGTTTCTTCACCATCAATACGATAAGCTGCATTTGCTACGTCTTTGGTACTTGCCAAACGTACTCCGTTTTCAGGAAGTTTCGCAATGGTATCGCTATGACTCATCCAAACTTGGCAGTCTTTTTCGAAACCGTTGAATAAGATTTCGTTTTCAGAAATTTCAGAAAGATTGGCACGACCATATTCGCGAATGTTGGAAGGCGCTACACTACCGCCGTGAAAATGTGCTAAATATTGAGCACCATAACAAACGCCCAACAAAGGTTTTTGCCCTTTAATTTTTGAAAGATCTGGATGTGGCGCATTTTCAGCACGAACTGAAAATGGACTTCCCGATAAAATCACAGCTTTAAAGCTTTCTATATTTTTTGGAACTTTGTTAAAAGGATGGATTTCGCAGTAAATATTTAACTCTCTAACGCGTCTTGCAATTAGTTGAGTGTATTGCGAACCGAAATCTAAAATAAGGACGTTGTTTTGCATCCGCAAAAATAAGCTAAAAATATAGTTTGTTAAACTGTTTTAAATAAATTTTATGGATTTAATAACTTTGTGAAAAAGGGGGTTTTACCCCAATAATTATTATGCTAATAATGGTATCTTCGTTTGGCAATTAATAAGGGTAATTAAAATTGACTTTATCAAGACATTATAGTCAATTAAAAACCACACTACAAAAAACTAATGGCAAGAGTACATACTGATATTATTATAAATGCATTCTCTATATTAGAAAATAAAATCAAATTATATTCTCATTTAAACCTTCAGGATATTAATATTCACTTGGAAAATATTTTAAGAGATATATTGAATGTTATTTATTCCAACAGAATATTCAAGAACCTAAATACTGAAAAAGGAAATTTTACCTCAATTGACTTAGGTGATAATCTTAATGATATTGCTTTTCAAGTAACATCTTCCACTTCTGCTAAAAAGGTAACTGAAACCATTTCTAAATATAAAGATGAATATAATTATAATAAAGTATTCATGCTTTATGGAGTAATTAAAAAACCTAAAAGAAAGAAAACTTTTGATAAAGAAATAGATGGAAGATTTGAATTTGAAGAATGGGATTTTAGTGCATTAGTTGAAAAAATAAATGATTGTAATAGTCATGAAATCAATCAAATTCAACAAATTTTAATAACTGAGGTTTTTCCACACTTAAATGTAAATTCGAAAAATGAAGATGAATCTGCTTCAAAAGATTGGGATAATTTAGAGAAAAAAGATATTCGAAACTTTAAAGATAAACTTCTTGCAGTAAATTCATCAATTAGAACTGCTCGAATTGCAATGTATTGTAGAGAAATTGCATCAGGAAAAGTAGAGTTAAGTAATTATTCTGCAAGAGATATAAGTGCAATGAAATATCGAGTATTTGAAATTTGTCAAAAAGAATTATTAAACTTTTGTGACGAGAATGAAAAAAACGAATTATCATTAATAGAAATCAATAAATTAATTGATAATTATACTGAAAAAGCATTTAGTCTTATTGACGAACGAGCAAAAGACTATTCTTATCCTCTTAAAAACAAAGACTCTTTAAGAAAAATGGTATTAGCACTGATAGATGAATGTTATCTTTCTTTTGATGAAAATGGTATTTACGTATGATAGCAACTAAAGAAAACGCAAAAAAACGGTTAATGTATATTCAAAAAGAAGATTACAACTTTTTGACATATAATATATTATTGGTATTAATCCAGTTTAATGCAAAATCAGAAAGTACAAAATTTAAAGACTTTAGAAAAATTGCATACTTAGTTGATTTCATTAATCTTAATCCATATTTTGATAGATACGACCAAAATGAATTGGCTAAAATTTATTCACAAGCCCAATTGAAGAAAAAATTAATCTCACACCTACTAATTATATTAAGAAATAGAGAGTTTATTGGCATGAGTATTAATCATATTCATCAATCATTTGACCTGTGGATTATTGAAGAGAATCTACCACAGGACTTTTTTAATAAAGAACTATTTGAAAATGAAATTAAGAATATCAAAACGCTACAATCTGAAATAAGTAGACTAAAAGGAATCACGGTTAAAACCATGGTTGATACAATTTTTACAAAAAACAATATTATTACATGGGAAGTTTAATTATAGAAAAAGTTAAATACTTAGGTGATAAATATATTTATGAATCACCCAAACTTAATGAAGGTATCAACCTTATAGTTGGTGATAATGGCTCGGGTAAAAGTACGTTTACATACTTTATTGAATATTGCTTTGGGAATAGTATAAAATACTTTGAAAAAGATGATAATAACAATAAGAAATATACTGAGATTGTAGAAGACACAAACAACTACGTAGAACTTCATATTCTTATTGACAATAAGATATATGAACTCAAAAGATTTATTGGAAAGAATGATATTTTCGTTAAAGATGGTGATGAAGTAAGCATGTTTCCAATAACAAGGAATAAAAATATCATTTTCTCAGATTGGATATTAGAAAAACTAAAAATTTCTATTACAGAACTCAATATGGGAACTTACTCTTGGAAATTAAATTTTAGTGATTTATTAAGATTAATAATTTACGACCAAGATACCGAATCAAAAAAAATATACAAAGCACCAAATGTTTCTAATTTCATCTCTGACTCCCTAATAATACGAAAAACAATTTTTGAAGTATTACTCGGGATATCATCAGATGAATACTTTAAAAAATATGGTGAATTAAAAGAAATTACTAAAAAGAAAGACACGGCTTTATCTTCCTTAAATGATTTCAATGAAAAGTATAGTGGAATAAATTTGGATAAATTAGAAATTCAAAACTTATTAGACGAGTTTAACCAAACATTAGAAAAGGTTTATAAAGAAAGAAAACTTTATCTAAGTTCTAATACGAAAATTGATGAAAAAGCCGAGTTCATCAACAGTGTCCAAGAAGAATTAATTCAAACAGACTTAAGAATTTCGGAGAAAAATTTAGTTGTAAACAACTATAAAATTGAATTCAACAAAATTTCAAAATTGTATGAAAATCAAACTCATGAAATAACGGAGATAAAAAAAATAATATTTACAAACGATAAATTAAATCTTTTTTCGTTTAAAGTTTGTCCTTTTTGTATGTCTACGCATGAACCTATTAAAAATCATTGTTTATGTGGTTCAGAAATAAAAGAAGAGAACTATGAGAAATTTGTGTATAATTCAAATGAATATGATATTATACTAAAACATAAATATAAAAGTGTTGAAACTCTTCAAATTGCATTAGACTCGTATCACAAACAGATATTAAATATTGAAAATGAGTTGGGAATTCTTTCAACCAAATCAACTGATTTAACATCAAAATTAAAGAAACTTATTAGTTCTATTGAATTTTCAGGTAACACGGATTTAGTTGATAGTTTAAATGATAAAATATTAGACACGAAAAAAGAAGTAGACAAGTATGTATATTTATTGGAAATATCAAATCAAAAAGAAGTATTAGAAGAAAAACTCGACTCTATTAATGAAAAATACAAGGCAAAAAACAAAGAATTTAGAAGCCTACATTTTGATTTTATTAACCAAAACAAATCATTAATTTCTGACTTTAATACAATATATTGTGATTTACTTCAAAAATCATCCGCAGGTGCACGTATTGCAGAAATTGATGAAGATTATATGCCGATAATTGATGGTGGTGTTTATAAAAACAAAAGTGCTGACGTTCCTTTAAGATTAATGTATTATTTTACAATTTTGGCATTATCCTTAAAGAACAAAACGGTTAAACATCCAGGTTTATTAATTATTGACACACCTGAAAACTCAGGAATTGATGAAGATAATTTAAAAAATGATTTAAACCTTTTAAATGATACTATTCTACATGGTAATGAAGGTGATAAATCATATCAAATAATTTTAACTACAGGCTTAGACAAATATCCAGATTATTTTAAGGAAAATATAAAAGATATGTTTAAGGAAAAGGAAAGTATATTTATATTGAAAGAAAGAGAAAAAACCAATAACAAAGTATAAAAATAATAGCCGAAATGGTAGTAAATATGAACATTGTATCCCACATTAATATTAGTAGTAAGATAAAAAATTCTGCTTCCAAAATCGGCTACTATTCAAGAACTGTGTTAAAAAACAATAAAAAAACGATTTATTTTTAAACAATATTCTTCTCTTGTATTTCCATTAATTATTGAAAAC
>JASFZG010000014.1:0-10438 GCA_046055745.1 Flavobacteriaceae bacterium
CTTTTATTTTTTAAAATTTGAGATTTTTCCGATTTCTAAAATTACTGTTTTATTGAACTTTTATCAAATCTAAGTCGAATCCGCTATTTTAAGTAACGGTTTGTGTATGAAGCGTTGGGAATTTCGAAGCACTTCATTTTCAATTTACCGTGAATTTTATTTATATCTATAATATTATTTTAACCGCTTATTGCCCAATGATTTATACACGTTGTTGTGTTTTCGTACTTTATTTTCCGTTCTGCTGATAGCGTTGGCAAAGACATACTCTTTGACAAGTTTTGGCTCGTGTGGCTGGCTTTTTTGAGCGACTTGGCAATGTGTATGGCTTTATGCGTTGGCTTAATCATTCGTTAATTCGTTTGCAATTAATTCTGCTTGTTTTAATACTGTTTCAGTTGCTAATTTCTGCAAATCTGGAGGGTAACCAAACTGTCTTAAAGTCCGTTTGATAATTACTTTTAGTTTTGCTCTCACACTTTCTTTAATTGTCCAGTCGATTGATGCGTTTGCTTTTACTCTTTCGGTTAGAATTACGGCAAGTTCTCTCAATTTATCTTTCTGCATCAAGTCTTTTGCACTTTCATTGTCCGCAACTGCTGTGTAAAAAGCATATTCAAAATCTGTTAAGCCCATTTCTTTGGCTTCACTATCCATATTGACAATTTCCTTACTCAGCTTTATGAGTTCGTCCATTACTTCTGCTGCGGTCAATATTTTAT
This sequence comes from Flavobacteriaceae bacterium, assembly GCA_046055745.1. Taxonomy (GTDB): domain Bacteria; phylum Bacteroidota; class Bacteroidia; order Flavobacteriales; family Flavobacteriaceae; genus Marifrigoribacter. The sequence goes on from JASFZG010000014.1 coordinate 723, forward strand.
TATGATATTTCTTAATAGAATTTTCAAGCATTTCCATTAAGGATTTACTTTTTACTAAATTCTTTTTTGACCGATATTTAATTTCATCATTCAAAAGTTTCTTTAAAACTTCAAGAGCTACATTTTTATGCTCCATTCCTTTCAGTTCAAGTAAAAACTCTTCTGAAAGAATAGAAATATCAGGTTTCTTAATTCCTGCTGCATCAAAAATATCAATGACTTTTTCGGAAACTAAAGCTTTGTCAATTACTTGTCTAATTGTTGTTTCAATTTCTTCATCTGTTCTTCCTGTTCCTGTAACATCAAATTTTGCTAATCGTGCTTTAACTGCTTGGAAAAATGAAACTTCATCTTTTACATCCATTGCTTGTTCGTGTGGAATTGCAATTGCAAATGATTTAGATAAAGCCGTTACTTCATTGATGTATCTTTTCTTACCATCTTCCAATCCTAAAATATGTTCTTCTGCCGATAATATCATTGAAAGTTTCTTTGAAGTTTCTGCTTCAAAATAATCTTCATAAGGGAAGCTGTGATACATTTGAGAAACTACTTCTAATTTCTCCAACATCAATTCAACTGCTTGTTCTTGCAAAATTGTTGGGTCGCCTTTACCACCTGCATCTGAATAGAATGAAAGTGCTTTTTTAAGGTCAGATGCAATTCCTAAGTAATCAACTACTAATCCGCCTGGTTTGTCTTTGTAAACTCGATTAACTCTTGCAATTGCTTGCATCAAGTTATGACCTTTCATTGGTTTATCAATGTACAAAGTATGCATACTTGGTGCATCAAAACCAGTCAACCACATATCACGAACAATAACTAATTTCAGTTCATCATCAGGGTCTTTCATTCGGTCGGCTAATGCTTTTCTTTGCGTTTTATTAGTATGATGAATGGCGATTTTTGGACCATCTGAACTGGCAGAAGTCATTACTACTTTTATTACTCCTTTGTCCAAATCATCTGAATGCCATTCGGGTTTTAGTGCAATAATTTCGTGATAGAGTTCTGCTGCAATTCTTCTCGACATTGACACAATCATTCCTTTACCATCAAATACCTCTTGTCTGGCTTCAAAATGTTGAATAATATCTTTAGCTATGTTTTTAACTCTGTTTTTACTGCCAATTAATGCTTCTAATTGTGTCCATTTCGCTTTTGCTTTTTGGGTATCGGTTAAATCTTCTTTCGAAAGTTCCTCATCCAATTCCGCTACCATTTCTTTCCCTTCTTCACTCAACTCTACTTTTGCTAAACGACTTTCATAATAAATACGAACAGTTGCTCCATCTTCTACCGCTTGAGCAATATCATAGACATCTATATAATTTCCGAAAACGGCAGGTGTATTCGTATCTGTACTTTCTATCGGTGTTCCTGTAAAACCAAGATAGGTTGCTTTTGGCAAAGCATCACGCATATATTTGGCAAAACCATACACTATTTTTTTACCAACTACATTTCCATCTGCATCTTTATGGTCTATTGTTTTGGCTTTAAATCCGTATTGTGTTCTATGGGCTTCATCTACGATAACTACAATGTTTTTCCTTTCTGATAAAGTTTCAAAAACATTACCTTCTTGTGGTTGGAATTTTTGAATGGTTGAAAATATTACACCTCCTGAAGCTACTTTTAATAATTCTTTCAAGTTATCTCTATCTTCAACTTGTTTAGGTTCTTGTCTTAAAAGTTGGGTTGAAGAAGCAAACGTATCAAATAATTGGTCATCTAAATCGTTTCTGTCTGTGATAACCAAAACAGTAGGATTGTCTAATGCTAAAACAATTTTTCCTGTATAAAAAACCATTGATAATGATTTTCCACTTCCTTGTGTGTGCCAAACAACACCACCTTTTCTGTCGCCAATAGGTTGGTCTTTTACTCCAGCTAAACCATAATTTGAAGGGTCTTCCATTACCATACTTACAGGTGTTTCCTTTTCTAAGGTGTAACCTGTAGCTCGTAAAGTGGATTCTACCGCTCTATTTACTGCATAAAATTGATGATATGCTGCTAATTTTTTTACTGTTGAAATAGTAGTAATTCCAGTTTTACTATCTTCTTTTTTTGATTTTTCAAAAACTACAAAATGATGGATTAAATCCAACAAAGTTTCTTTGTTAAGCATTCCGTTAATCAATGTTTCTAATTGACTTACCAAATGTGATGCTTCTTCTTTTCCATCTGCCGATTTCCAACTCATAAAACGGGTCATTCCTGCTGAAAGTGAACCTGCTTTAGCTTCTAAGCCATCAGAAATGATCATAAAACCGTTGTAAGTAAACAGACTTGGTATAATGGTTTTATAAGTTTGTAGTTGCTTGTATGCCGATTTTATTGTTGCGTTTTCATCTGCTGGATTTTTTAATTCAATAACCACTAACGGCAACCCATTTACAAATAGAATAACATCTGGTCGTTTGGTATTGCCATCTTCAATAACTGTAAACTGATTGGCTACAACAAATTCATTGTTTTCAGGATTTTTGAAATCTATCAACCAAACCAAATCTCCTCTTTGGTTGCCATCTTTTTGATAAGACACTTTTACACCTTCTGTAAGCATTCTGTGAAATGCTTCATTGTTATTGAGTAATTCAGGTGAGTTTATACGTTGAATCTCTTTTAAGGCTTCTTCTTGGCTATCGTGTGGAATGTTTGGGTTTATTCTACGAATAGCATTTTGTAATCTGTCGGCAAGTAAAACATCTTCATAAGATGCTCGTTCTGCTTGGTCTGTATCTGGTGCAATATCAGGAGCATAAATATATTGATAGCCTAAATGTTCTAATAGGTTAATTGCAAATTCTTCTATGGTATTTTCGGTTATTTTATTGCTCATAATTAACACCGTTTAAATTAAAATCAAAGGAATAAAGAAATGTCATCAATTCATCTGCAAAATTTCTTACATCTTCTGAATTGTTACTTGTAAAAATATGAGCATCAGGATTTAAATTATTCCTGTAACTATGGAATTTTGATTTTATTTGCTCATTAGTGAAAATTGCATTAATTATATTGTTTAAACTTGATAAATCATCATTCCGTCTTTTTGCTTCTTTTAGTTCTTTTGCAAATACTGTTGGTATATACAGATTCTCTATAAAAGGTCTTAAATCAGTTTTTATACAATTGTGATGTTCACGATTTATAAATCCCATAATTTTAGAAAAAACTTTTTCGTAAAGACTATCGGTAAAAGTTTCTCTTGTTTCTTTTTCTAATGAGCTTGTTTCTTGGTTTCTTTCAATCTTAATAAATTTAGTTGTTATTTCACTCTCCTTTGTTTTTTCACAAAATGCTTTAATAAAGTTTGGGTAGTGAGTAAGGACAATAATCTGGCTAAGTGAATCAAGAGAACCCTTAAATAAAGTAATACTGTTTGATATTCTATTATCATCAAAACTGGTAATAGGGTCATCTAAAATTAAAATTGTTTTCGCTTTTTCATTTTCGTCTTTTAATTCAATTTTAGCCCAAAATATTGCAAGTGCTAAAGCTCTTCTGTCTGATTCACTAAAAACTGTTTTTAATTGATTATCGTTTAACTCTTTGTTATGGAATTTTACTTTTAAAGAATAAACAGGTTTATATCCTCTGCCTTCTTTTGATTTTTCTAATGTAAAATTTTGACTTCCTAATACCTTGAAAAGATCATTAATTTTAGAAAAGTATGTTTTTAAATAAATTGTTTGATTTTTTTCTAACTCAGATTCAAGGTCAAGAACAGTCTTTTCCGTTTTTCTTATTTCGCTTTTTTCGGCAAGATATGTTTTGCAGCTATTATCCTGTTCTAACCTTGCTGCCTTATATTTCAATTCTATGATTTGAATTTCATATTTTCCTATCTGCTCGGTTACTCCTTTGGTATCTTTGTATTTTTGTCTAAAACCTTCAATAATTTGTATAATATTGTCAATAATCTGACTTGCAGAATTGCATACATCTAAATAAGTATTTATTTGTGTTTTGAAATCATCAAAATTAATTAAACCAACTTTCTTATAAGGTTTCTTGTTTTTTTGTAATGATTTGTTTTTTATCGCTTCAAATAATTGTTCTTTAAACTGAAACAACAATTCTTCATCCAATAGATTTATTTTTTCTTCTAATGTTTTGACTTGTACTTGAAAAGCATCAGTATTGATAAAGCTTTTATATTTTAATGATTGTGTTAGTGCATTTTGTAAAACATTTTTATTGTTGAACTTTTGAAGTTCATATTTTCGTTTATATTTTTCTAAATTTTCTTCAATTTCTGTAATAAATTTTGAATATTCTTCATCAAAATACAAATCGTAAGCACCTATTAACTCTTTTGCATTAAAAAGGGATTGACCGCAAAAAGAGCAATTCTCACTTTGATTAGTTTTACGGTTATTATTTCCAAACTCTATCCACTTTTCTGCTTCGTCTGTTTCTTTAAAATTATCAGAAATATGTTTTTCTAATTTTCTTAATACTTCATCTTTAATGTTTTGATAATCATTCTGTAATGATTGATTTATCTTTTTAATATTTGTTAAAATATTTATTTCAGGAGTGGCAAATTTTAGAATGTCAGGCAAATTTAAAATCTTGTCTGGCTCTTCTAATTTTTTCTTTTCATCTAAAACAATTTTTGAAAGATTGTTAATTTGTTTTTTTACATCTTCTATATTCAGGTTGTCTGTGGAAAAAGAAATAAATTTATTTATTTCTTTTTCGTTATTATTCTTTACAAATACAGGTGTTTTATTGCTTAAATTACGTCTTTTATCAGCTAATTTTCTTTTGTTGTTTTCAATATTATTAGCTAATTCAACACCCTTTTCCCCGAGAACAAACTGAGTAAAGTTTTCTTTGTTTTTCCTCTCAATAGACAACCCTGTAAATAAGTTTTTATGTATAAATTCACTTCCGAAAATTTCTAAATATTTACTGATTCTATTGTTTTGCCAATTGTCATTTTGAAAAATTAAACTTTGCTCGCTATTACTATCTTTTACTGAAAGATGTATCTTTTGTGATTGGCTTAAAACGGGAATGGTTTTTCTGTTAGAAATACTTGAATTATTGTCTTTTATTGATTGGAAAATATCGGAAATTGTAGTTTTTCCAAATGTATTCAAACCATAAATAAAGGTCAATTTTTCAAATCGAACACTACCTCCATTTGCAAAATTTGCAAATGTACCAACATTCTTTATTTCTTTTATGCTTGTAATTTTCATATCTACTCTTCTACTTCTGTAAATGTTTTGTATTCCGTTACATATGCTTGTTTATCCACATTAAATAATATTTCACTTGCAGGATAGGAGTAATCTCCCATTGCAAATTCGCCAAATGAATCATCCCAAGATTCATTAAATTCTTCTGCTTCCCAATAATCTAAAGTATCTACCAACAATTCATTAGTAGTTCTTTTTTGTTGGGTTTCAAAGTTGCGAATTAGGAAAATGGAAACGGTTTCTATGGTGTCAATTAAAAATTCACGCGTTAAAATATCTACTTTGCTATTTCTTTGTTTGATTTCATCCAAAGGCTTGCCGTGAGAAGTAGTACCAATATCATTTCTTAAATCACCTACTTTTTGACCTATGTTAGCTAATGATTGAGAAATTTGTTGCACCATTGCTGTGTTTGAAAACCCCATAGATTTAAAGGTTTGTTTCATCACTCCGCTAATAGATGAATTATCTGTAAGGCTTACACTATTTTGTTTGCAAATTTCTTTGCCAATGGCTTCAATTAATGCTTTTGTATTTTCTAACGAATGGCTAAAATCAGATTCAATATGAGCTTCTATTCTTTCAATGTACATTAAAAGAGCAGACCATCTTCCATATTCTTCTATGACGGTTCTTAGCTTATTCATTGGCTACAACTTTTACTTCACCACTCATTAGTTGTGGTAAAAGAGTTTCTCTCAATTCTACAAGTTTTGATAATTGCTTATTATTTGTGATTATTTTTTCTATAATAGGTTCTTGAATTTCTGTAAACTCAATCATTTTATCATCATCAGGAACTAATACCTTAGCATTATCTAAATCACCTCTTTTTATATGTCCCATTGTTGTTGCGTGACTTGCAGAAATGCTAATGAATTCTTCTAAATGATGTTTGCTCCATAAATAATAATACCATTTAGGAAATTCATCAGATGTTACTTTAAACAAATGCTGATTTAAAATAGCTGTTTCACCATCCCAAATTTTGACCATTAATGAAGCTGACCAAGAGAATATCACATCTCCATTATGAACAATATATTGAGGTTTTACATCTGTTGTACACCAATCGCAATCACTTGAAAATCCATTTCTTAATTGTTTTATTTTTAAAACAGGTAGTTTGTCAATTTCATTTTTGGGAGGGAATTTTTGACAAGCCAAACCATTTAAAAAAGAAGCAATACTACTTAAAGGTTTCTCTTCCCAATTCTTCTCAGCACTTTCTACAAACCACTCTCTAAAAAGCGTTTCTGTCATTGCTTCTAAGGTGTTGTTTTGGCGGTGTAGTAGGTCTATTTTGTCGTCTAAACTTGTTAGGATTTCGGCTATTTGTTTTTGTTCGGTTGGTTCTGGTAGATTTATTTTTAACTCATTTAGCACTTGTACGGTTAAACTCGGTACTGCTGACCCTACATTCAATCTTGTAAAATCTATTTCTGTTAATTGATAGAATAGGAACTTAGGGAAAACTATTTCAGTATTAATTTTTGACCAGAATAAAGTATCAACAGTCCAAAAAGGCTCATTAATGTAGTATATATTATTTAAAGAACCCTTTCTTGGAATTAAGATAGATTCTTTGTTATATAATTGTTCATTAACAAAACGCATTATTCCACCACTTCCGTAACAAGGAATTTCCCCATCAGGAAGTTTTTTATGGTCTTTTCCGTATTTTATTTCTAAAACGTTACCTAATTTATCTTCCTTCCATTCACTCGCCATTTTCTCATAAAAAGTAATTCCAACTCGTTTAATGTGGTCAACTAAATCTTGGTTTTCTATTTTGCGTAAAATAGACAAATCCATTTTGTAGGGTAGCAATAGGTCGTCTAATTGGGTTTCAATTTTAAATAATGTGGTTAAATCTAAAGTTTTGCCTACCAAAGTAAGGTCAATATCAGAGCCATTACGGTAATTGCCTTTGGCACGAGAACCGTAAAGTATGGTTTTTCCAATTTGTGGGTATTGTGAAAAAACGGAGTTAATGGCTTTGATATGTTTGTCTTTTAATCCGTACATCTATTGGCTTTCTTCTTTTTCTTTTAACTCTTGCATTTTGGTTTGAAAAGCCACAAAAGTTGGGTGAAAATTTTCAATGATACTTTTGTAAATTTCTTCTGAGGTTTCTTCATTGTAAGTATGGCTTGTTAGATTTCTTTTTTTAATCATTTCCATCCAATGGTCGCCATCTGTTATTAACTCAGCTGCAAACGCTTCTCTTGTAGTGTCTCTTGATCCTATTGTTTTAATACCACCTATTTCTTTTAAATAGTCTTTCATTACTTTCCAAGCCAGTTCGTGGGTAAACTCAAAAGCCTGTATTAAACCTTGTTTTTCCAAATCAGTTAAGGCTCTTTTTTCATTTAAAGCAACTGCCTCACTTAATCTTTTTAACGCTTTATTGTAATTGCTAAATCGTTGTATCCAACGTATGTCTTTGTTATTTTCCATTATATTTTAATCTTTTCAAGGTTAGCCGAAATACGTTTGTTTAAAATTGTTTCCTCTTTTAGTTGGGCTTCAAACTCTGCTTTTAATGAAGTAAAGCGTTCTGCAAAATCAAAATCATCTTCTGTTTCTGCCAAACCAACATAACGCCCAGGCGTTAACACATAATCCAGTTCTTTTACTTTTTCAATAGGTGTTGCATTGCAAAATCCTTTTATATCTGTGTATTTTGTTTGGCTGTCTGCCTCAGACCGCCAGTTATGGTAGGTTTCAGAAATGGTTTTTATATCTTCTTTTGAAAGTTCACGAGTTCTACGGTTTATTAAATGTCCCATATTACGAGCATCAATAAAAAGTATTTCATTACTGCGGTCTCGGTATTTTCCGTTGGTTCTATTTCGGCTCATAAACCATAAAGAAGCGGGTATTTGTGTGTTCAAAAACAACTTAGCAGGTAGGTTTACAATACAATCGATCAAACCTTCATCTATTAAGTTTTTTCGTATTTCTCCTTCACCAGAAGTTTTACTTGTTAAAGAACCCTTAGCTAATACAAAACCTGCTTGTCCACTTGGTGCTAAGTGATACATAAAATGTTGAATCCAAGCGTAATTGGCATTTCCTGTTGGAGGTGTTCCGTATTTCCAACGTCCATCTTTACGGAGTAAATCGCCACTCCAATCGCTTACATTAAATGGAGGGTTGGCAATAATGTAATCTACTTTTACGTCTTTGTGGGCATCATTTAAAAACGAGCCTTCATTGTTCCATTTTACTTGCGAACTGTCTAAACCTCTAATGGCAAGGTTCATTTTTGCCAATCGCCAAGTAGTTTGGTTGCTTTCTTGTCCGTAAATAGAAATGTCGTTTATTTTTCCTTGATGGTCTTCTACAAATTTTTCAGATTGTACAAACATTCCTCCAGAACCACAGCAAGGGTCAAGCACTCTTCCTTTGTAAGGTTCTAGCATTTCTACCAATAATTCTACTACACTTCTTGGTGTGTAGAACTGTCCGCCTTTTTTTCCTTCTGCCAAGGCAAACTCTCCTAAGAAATATTCAAATACGTGTCCGAGTACATCAGCACTTCTTGATTTGGCATCACCTAAAGCGATATTACCAATCAAATCAATAATTTTCCCCAAGCTAGTTGGGTCAAGATTTTGGCGAGCATATACTTTTGGCAAAACACCTTTTAAAGATGGGTTTTCCTTTTCAATGGCATCCATTGCCTCATCAACTGTTTTTCCAATTGTTGGTTGTTTGGCTTTGCTTTGTAGAAAATTCCAACGAGCATCTTGTGGTACAAAGAACACATTTTCGGCTTTGTACTCGTCTTTGTCCTCTGGGTCAGCACCTGCATATTCTCCTTTTCCGTCTTTAAGTTTAGTATAGAGTTCCTCAAAAGCATCAGAGATGTATTTAAGAAATATCAAACCCAACATTACGTGTTTGTATTCCGCAGCATCTATATTTTTTCTTAGTTTGTCAGCCGACTTCCAAAGCTGTTTTTCCAATGGTTCGTCTTTTATTTCTTCCTTTTTCGCCATTATTTTTCCTTGTTTGATATTATTAAGTCTTTTACGTCAACATCAAGTATTTCAGCAATAGCCATCAATACCTCCAGTCTTGGTTGTTGTCTGTTTTGTACATAACCATTGACAATATTGTAGCTTTTGTCTAACTTTTCAGCTAACCATTTTTGCTTAATGCCTTTTTCTTCAAGTACTTTTTTTATTCTATTCATTCTCCGTTAGAATTAAAGTTTAAAGATAGTAATAAAGATTTAACACACCGTTTTTTAGTGTATAAAATGTCTGTATATTATTCAGTGAGCGTAGGGAAGATTAAGCTCTTTTGGTTTTTTAGTGTTGGCTTTTGTGTCGGCAAAAACCAAATGTGCTTAATGTGCGGCTGGCATTTTCGGTATGAAACACAACGGGTTAGTACATGAAAAGTTGCGGGTTTTGAAAACGCAATTTTCCGATGTTTAAAATTAGTTTATTATTTGTAATAATTTTCATATTTAGTTAG
>JASFZG010000015.1:0-16352 GCA_046055745.1 Flavobacteriaceae bacterium
AAAACCCTGTCGTGTTCCAATAAAGTGTTCCAGAACCATTTGCAACATTTCTAGATCCTGTGGTATTGGAAAAAAGTGACTGATATCCCATTGCTACATTATGAATCCCTGAAGTATTAGTAAACAATGAAGAGTTTCCTAAAGCGACATTATAATTTCCTGTATTATTCTTTAAAGATTCTTTTCCGATTGCCACATTATCTATTCCTGATGAATTTGAGTAAAGCGAACGATAACCAATAGCAATATTATCATTTCCTGTTGAATTGATATAAAGTGACTGATAGCCAATTGCAACATTTTGAGTACCTGAAGTATTCGTATATAATGAAGAATTTCCAAAAGCAACATTAAGGCTTCCAGTACTATTTCTTAGTGATTCTTTTCCGATTGCCATATTATTACTTCCTGATAAATTTGAATAAAGAGATTGAAACCCAATAGCTACATTATCATTTCCTGTTGAATTTGTTTGAAGTGATTGATAACCTAAAGAAACATTATTGCTTGCTATTGTATTGTTTCTCAACGACCCAAAACCAATCGCAACATTAGCTGTCCCTGTGGTATTTAAATACAAAGAACGGTAACCAATTGCGACACTTCCATTGGTCGTTGTATTATTTTTTAAAGATTCCCAACCTATTGCAATATTTGAATCACCGGTAGTATTACTATATAAAGCAGTATCTCCCAAAGCTACATTACTGTTTCCGCTTGTATTACTAAATAAAGATTCAGTTCCAACTGCAACATTATTAAATCCACCTGTATTGCTTTTCATACTTTGGTAACCCAAAGCTGTATTGGTACTTCCAATGCTATTTGCTTGTAAAGTTTGAAATCCAATACCTACATTTCTATTATCTGAACGATCATCTGTTGAACCTGCATTAACCCCTAAATAAACAGAAGAACCATTTTGAGATCCATCATTATCGGATTTTCCATCTGACAAGTCATTTATAGATTGTGAACCACTCGCATTTATAGAAACCCAACTCGTGGTGCTATTTCTCCAATAATAAAAGGTGTTATCGGAAGTTAAAAAAACCAACATCCCATTTTGACTTACTGTTGGGTTTATTGAAGGAAAAGCATCAATCCTTGGCACCAACATTCCATCTGTGTTTTTTGGTACTGCTGGGTTTGTTGAAGAAATATCTAATAAAGCATTTGGCGATTCTGTGCTAATACCTACTCTTCCGTTTTTAAGCCAAGACATTCGTATGCCTTCATTTCCTGAAAAGGTTCTAGACCATAAATAAAGCTTATCTGGTGAGCCGTCGTATTCAAATTCAAATCCATAATCTAAGCTCCCATTTGTTTCAAATAATTTTAAAGAAGATTTGTTTCCGAAGGGTGTTTTTGCAGTCATACTTACATCGGTGGTTTTTTCTACTTCAAAATCTCCGTTAATTCTTATTAAATCGTTATCGAATTCTCCGTAGATTAAGGGAGTTGATGATGCTGAATTTTCAATATATAATCGATTGCTATTTGTTTCGTAATAACCAGCTCGATGTCCTAAAGCAACATTAGATGATCCTGAAATATTAGTGAAAAGGGTTTGATAGCCTAATGCAACATTATTATTTCCTATCGCATTAGAATACAATGAATAACTACCCATTGCAACATTGCTATTTCCAGTGGTTTTTGAATAAAGTGACCTTCTTCCATTTGCCGTATTATTAGAACCTGAAAGATTAGATAATAATGACTGAAATCCAATTGATGTATTATTAGAACCTGAAAGATTAGATAATAATGACTGAAATCCAATTGCTGTATTTAAAGCACCTGTAGTATTATTTTTTAAAGATTCAAAACCAATACCTGCATTCATATTATCTGAAGCATCATCATTAAAACCAGCATCCACACCAATAAAAATTGAAGAACCATCTTCACTCCCATCGTTATCTGATTTTCCATCGGTTAAATCATCTAATTTCTGAATGGAAGCTCCTGAAGCTCCTGTAAACGCAACCCAACTTATAATCCCATTATCCCAATAATAAAACCCTTTAGTTATACTTCCGTTTCCTGTTGCATATACCATCATTCCATCTTGCGAAACTGTAGGATTAGTAGCGGGATATTCTTCTATCTTCGGAATTAAAATCCCGTCCGTATTTGTAGGTGTTGCTTCGTTTGAGGATTTAATATCAAGTGAAGCATTAGGAGTTGTTGTCCCAATGCCCACTTGAGCATTTATTAAAAATGTAGGTAGAAGGGCAAAAAAAAGGAATACTATTATTTTTGAGAATTTCATAATAATATAGTTTATAGTTTTAACTGATCGCAAGCTAAGTCTACAAAACAAAAAATATGTAAGGGTATTCTCTGAAATAAAAAACTCGGGGAATACCCCGAGTTTTTAAATACTATAAAATGTCTTTTATTTTTTATTAACGAATTTAAAAAGCATTTACAATTACCATAAAACTTTCTGCATCAAGTGCTGCTCCGCCTATTAATCCTCCATCTACATCTGGATTGCTAAATATTTCTTTGGCATTTGCAGGTTTTACACTTCCTCCATAAAGAATAGAAACATTATCTGAAACTGATTCTCCATATTTTGAGCTGACTAAGTTTCTAATAAATTTATGCATTTCTTGTGCTTGCTCTGGTGAAGCTGTTTCTCCTGTTCCAATTGCCCAAACAGGTTCATAGGCTAAAACGATAGATTTCCAGTTTTCAGCTTCTAAATGAAACAAGGCATTTTTAATCTGATTTTCTACTACATTAAAATGATTTCCAGATTTTCGATCTTCTAATTTCTCTCCAAAACAGAAAACGATTCGCATTTCATTTTCTAGAGCTGCATCTACTTTTTGTTTTAAAATTGCATCGTCTTCATTAAAATATTCTCGACGTTCACTGTGCCCTAAAATCACAGTAGAAACTCCAATACTTTTTAACATTTCTGCTGAAATTTCACCAGTATAAGCTCCATTCTTTGCAAAGTGCATATTTTGTGCGATCACTTCAATATCACTTTCTTTTAATAGTTTAGAAGCTTCTAATAAATTAGTAAACGTAGGTGCAATCATCATTTCTGCATCCGATGTTTTTACTTGACTTTCTAATTCTGAAATCAATGTTCTGGTCGCTGCCAAGTCATTGTTCATTTTCCAGTTTCCTGCTACTATATTTTTTCTCATAATATGCCCGTAAAAACGGGTATCTATTAATTAAACTTTATTTTCTAACCACAAAGTATTTCACAAAGGTCACAAAGTGGTTTTCTTATTTCTACAAACCCTTCAAAACACTTTCAATCTGAGGATCATCCGCCTTTATTGCTTTATACAAAACTATTTCTCCTTCAGGATTTACAATCATATATCTCGGAATCCAATCTAAATCTATCGTTGAACAAAATGCTCCTTTCCAACCTGAAGCCAGGTAATAATGTTCTCCTTTTATTTTAAAGGTTTTTATCGCTTTTTGCCAATTTTCTTCCGTTTTATCCAAAGAAAGAAACAAAAACACTACATTTTTGTTGTTTTTTTGTAGTTTTTTCACTTTTGGCATTCCCTTAATACAATCACTACACCAACCAGCCCAAATATCTATTAATATGGTTTTTCCTTTATAGGTTTCCAATATATCAGAAAAGGTGATTTCTGTTCCTTCCTCAGTTAATAGCACATCATTTAAAGCTTTTGTTGTAAATGATTTTTCTTGTGCATTTGTTGAAAATGCTATTACTAATATAAGTATTGTTACTATTTTTTTCATGTTTCTTTTTTTTAACCACAAAGCTTACAAAGGTTTTCGCTAAGTTCACTAAGTTTTTTTTGTCATCCTGAAATTTATTCAGGATCTAATTATTCTTTTTAACTTCTAATTTTCGGATCCAGCCATCCATAAATTATATCTACAAAAATATTAATTATTATAAACAAGGAAGCAATTACAATTACTGCTCCCATAATTACGGGTAAATCTAAAGTATTTAACGCATCTACTATTTCTTTTCCGAGGCCATTCCAACCAAAAATATATTCTACAAAAACTGCTCCTGCCAACATAGAAGCAAACCATCCTGAAATTGCTGTAACAACCGGATTCATTGCGTTTTTCAAGGCGTGTTTTCTAATAATAGTAAAGAGTTTCAAGCCTTTTGCTTTCGCGGTTCTTATATAATCGGTGGACATCACTTCTAGTAAGGAATTCCGCATCAACTGACTCACAACTGCCAAAGGGCGAATTCCTAAAACAATGGCAGGTAAAATTAAATTTTTCCACTGAATGTATTTTCCTTCCCCAAAATCATCTACTTCATACAAGCTTCCTGTCATATTTAATCCTGTGTATTCGTGTAATAGAAATCCGAATAACCACGCAAATACAATCGCACTAAAAAATGATGGAACACTCATTCCAAAAGTACTTATTAACTGAATTAATTTATCCAACCAACTGTCCTTATACATTGCTGAAACAATTCCGAGTAAGACCCCTAAAATCATCGCAATCGTAATTGCTGAAACTGCTAACACAAAGGTATTGGGTAAGGTTTCAGAAATAACTGAACTTACTTTTTTTCCATTCTTCTGAAAGGATTCTCGTAAATAAGGAGCCTTTATTACCACGGTCGTATTTCCTACTGAAAACAACTTGGTGGCATTGTATTTTTTTTCGGAAAGAAAAGTATAATCATCTTCATTTGAACTATGAAATGACAAAGGCGATAAATCGTTTAAATAATACAAATATTGTTTACTAAGCGGTTGATCAAAACCATATTTTTTTTTAACAATCGCAACTTGTTCAGCAGTTTCATTTTGTCCTAACATCATACGCGCAGGATCTCCAGGAAGAATATTAAACAATAAAAATATAACGGTTACAACTCCAAAAAGTGTAAGAAAAGCATATCCTATTTTTTGAAGTAAATAACTGAGCATCTATTGTTCGTTTAAGACTTCTATTTCTTCTAATGTGTAGACTTTATATTCAAAATCATCTCCATACAATCTTTTTGCATATTCTTCAACAGTATCACTATAACCAACATCTTGCCTTCTTTGGTTGACATTTTCTGGATCTTCAATAGGCCAAATAATATGAATAGGATCGTCGGTATTGTAATTTATTGTCTTTCCTTGAGTACCGTAAATCTGAGCTTCCCCACTTTGCATTAACATTCTATCTTCCATCATAGCGGCATTAGTTTTTGGTAACTCTCCTTTATTTGCAGCTTCTTTTATTGAAGTTATATAAGTTGGTATGATATCTGAATGCTGAATCACATACCAAGCTACTCTATTGGTTGATGTTCCAACCAAACTCTTTCCTGGATAACCATATTCTTTAAATACTTTTTCAATAAAAATAGTATTCGAGCTATCAATAGCCATTTGTTTCCCCCAATCTGCACCAGGGTTATCAGATCTATATTTTTGATCAAGAACCATAATACTATCCAACTGCCGTTTCAATTTGAAGTTTAGGTTTGGTAATGCATTCGAAAGGGTTTCTAATTTTAAATCTGCAGCATCGTTCCAATGCAATTTTTGTTTGATGGTTCCTTTTTGCAATTCCATTAAGGAAGGGTTTGCACGAATAATTGTTTTCAATGCCGTTTCATCACAGAAATAAAATTTGAAATTTAAATGATACTTTTCGGCTAGAGCTTCAGTAACCTCTTGGCTAGAAGCAGAAAGCCCAATTACTTTATATCCTTCTTTTATCGCTTTGTTGGTAGCCTCTCTTATATTATGAAATCCATCTTTTTCAGAATTACTTAAACTATAAGCCACTACAATAATTAAATTTTCTTCGTTTAATAATTCCGCGGAATGATCTTCATCGTTGCGTTCCATCGTAAAATCATGAATTGGTGGCTCATATCCTTCTTGAATCATCACTGTTTCAACGGTGTATTCTCCTTCTTCCTTTGGAAAATCACCATTGGTTATTACTACTTTTTCTTTTCCGTTATTGGTAAAAGTCCAACGATATTCAAAAATTGGTTGAGGAGCATTTGGTGGATAATTCATCCCTTCCGTAATATTCGCATTGATTTTGTAGGGTCTAAAATCTACAACTGGTAGGTGTTCCAACACGTAATACCCAAACGCCATACAAGCAATAAACGAAAGGTAAACAACAATTCTTCCCGTGTTTTTTGAAAATATAGGCTGAATATATTTTCTTCCAAAGTAAATTATTAATAATAAAACCAGCAGTACAATATCCTTAGAAAAAGACTCCCAAGGTGTTAACTTTATAGCATCACCAAAACATCCACAATCCGTAACTTTGTTAAAAAAAGCTGAGTAAAACGTCAGAAAAGTAAAGAAAACTATCATCGCTAAAGAACTCCAAATAGTGAATTTCTTAGCATAACCTAAAAGCAACATCACTCCCAACATCACTTCAAAAATCACCACAAAAATAGCAATGAGTAATGCAAAAGGTATAAATACTTCCAGATTTAAAACATCTGGCGCAAAATAATCTTTCAGTTTAAAGGAGAATCCTACAGGGTCGTTTAACTTAATTAGTCCACTGATGATGAATAATACACCAACTAAGGTTCTTGCAATGTTTGTTATTTGTTTCATATCTTTTGTCATTCTGTTCCGATACTTCGGAAGATTCAGTATCTGTATTAAATTACCTCATTTCAATTTTTATGTAATTCTCCGTGCTCTTCGATACGTTTTCTTAAGAAAACACACAGAGCTCAATCTTCAAGGGTCACTGAGTGATGTGAGGCACGAACATTGTATCGAAGTGACAGAAAAACTCCCTAATTCTCCCCAAGGAGAATTAAAGCGAAAATCGCATAGTTAATCATATCTTGATAGTTCGCATCAATCCCTTCCGAAACCAATGTTTTACCCTTATTGTCTTCAATTTGTTTAACTCTCAATAATTTTTGAAGGATCAAATCGGTTAACGAACTCACTCGCATATCTCGCCAAGCTTCTCCGTAATCGTGATTTTTATCCATCATTAATTGCTTCGTTTCAGCTACATTTTTATCGTATTCTGCTGTCGCTTCCTCCAAGTTAAGATCTGGCTGTTCGACCACTCCTTTTTCTAATTGAACCAAAGCCATAATCGAATAATTGATAATTCCGATAAACTCACTTACTTGACCTTCGTCAACTTTCTGAACTTCATTCTGTTGCAAACCACGTATTCGCTGTGTTTTTATAAAAATCTGATCGGTCAACGAAGGAAGGCGTAAAATTCGCCAAGCACTTCCGTAGTCTTTCATCTTATTGATAAACAGGTCTCTACACATTTCTATTATTTTATCGTATTGTTTTGAAGTATCTGCCATTAGGTCTGTAAGATTTTGCGTAAATTTCGCTTAAATAAATCAATTTAAAAAATTGAAAACAATTAATTGTAAAGGTAAGCTCATCGATTTATCAACACCCAAGGTTATGGGGATTTTAAATCTTACTCCCGACTCGTTTTATGACGGCGGAAAACTAAGTTCAGAAAAAGACATTCTTTCTCAAGCTGAAAAGATGCTTTCTGAAGGCGCCACCTTTTTAGATTTGGGAGGCTACAGTTCTAGACCAAAGGCCGACTTTGTTTCTGAAGAAGAAGAAACTCAACGAGTTTTACCAGTGGTAGAATTACTCCTGAAGGAATTTCCAAAAACATTATTATCTATCGACACCTTCCGAAGTGAAGTCGCAAGAAAATCTGTGGAAGCAGGAGCTGTAATGGTTAACGATATTTCTGGAGGTAACTTGGACGAGAATATGTTCACAATTATAGGGAGTTTACAAGTACCTTATATTATGATGCATATGCGAGGGACTCCCGAAACGATGATGCAGAACACCAAATACAAAGATCTAATTAAAGAAGTATTGTTTTATTTTTCTGAAAGAATTGCCAAAGCTCGTTCCTTCGGAATTAACAATATTATTGCCGATCCTGGGTTTGGATTTTCAAAAACAACAGGTCAGAATTTTGAATTATTTAAAGATTTAGAAGCTTTTAAAATATTGGATATCCCTTTGTTAGTCGGAGTTTCAAGAAAGTCGATGATTTATAAAACTCTAAATACTTCTGCTCAAGAAGCCTTAAACGGAACTACCGCATTACACGCAGTTGCAATACAAAAAGGTGCTTCTATTTTAAGAGTTCACGATGTAAAAGAAGCAGTGGAAACGATTAACCTTTTACAAAATTTGAAGTCTCATTAATAAAAACTATTTTTACAAAAAAGCATATACTCCTTGGAAATCGTAGACATCAGAATTATCGATATTGTTGACATTGTACTCGTTGCATTTCTATTATACTACGTTTACAGACTTATTAAAGGCACAGTTGCCATCAATATTTTTATTGGAATTGTAATTATTTACGCCATTTGGAAAGTTACCGAATTGCTTGAAATGGAAATGCTCAGTAAAATCCTTGGTGGTTTTCTTGGTGTTGGGATGGTTGCTTTAGTGGTGGTATTTCAGCAAGAAATCAGGCGTTTTTTATTAATGTTGGGTTCTACAAATTTTAGTGCTCGAAGGAAATTTATCAAGCAATTTCGATCTTCGGATAAAAACAATTCGCTTACTAATATTGAAGCTTTAACCCACGCTTGTGAGCGAATGAGCAAAACAAAAACTGGTGCTTTAATTGTAATTAAACGAACTAATAGTTTAGATTTTGTAAAGACTTCGGGTGATGAGATGAATATTGAAATCAACCAACCCATCATCGAAAGTATTTTTTACAAAAACAGCCCTTTGCATGATGGGGCGATGCTTATTGAAGAAAACACTATTACAGCAACACGTGTAGTTTTACCAGTTACAAACGAACGTGAAATACCACAACGATTTGGTTTACGACACAGAGCAGCGGTAAGTATTACTGAAAAAACCGATGCTGTTTGTTTGACTGTTTCAGAAGAAAACGGGCAAATCTCTTATATAAATGATGGTGATTTTGTGCTTTTTGAGGACATTGAAAAACTTAATGAATTACTTGAAAAAGATTTATCTCAGTAAAACTTAACTCGCTTCTCTTCCTAAAAACTGAACCTCATACAAGTTTTTATAATATCCATTTTCCTTGGCAAGTAATTCTTTATGGGTTCCGATTTCAACTATTTTTCCCGCTTCCATTACAATAATTTTATCTGCTTTTTTAATGGTTGCCAAACGATGAGCAATAATAATCGAAGTTCTTCCTTTGGTAATTTTATCGGTAGCCGTTTGAATCATTTCTTCGGAATAAGAATCTACTGAAGAAGTAGCTTCATCCAAAATTAAAATACTTGGATTACTTACATAAGCTCGTAAAAAAGCTAATAATTGTCGTTGTCCTGAAGATAACATCGCCCCTCGTTCCTTTACATTATAATGGTATCCTTCCGGAAGGGAACTTATAAATTTATGAACTCCTATTTCTTTAGCTGCTGCAATCACTTTCTCTTCAGAAATGGAGTCATTATTCAACGTAATATTATTTAAAATAGAATCTGCAAAAAGAAAAACATCTTGTAAAACCACTGCAATATGTTTTCGTAAAGACTTTAATGTATAATCGTTTATTGAAGTATTATCTATAAATATTTCTCCTTTATTTATTTCATAAAAACGAGATAATAAATTAATAATGGTCGATTTTCCTGCCCCTGTAGCTCCTACGATTGCAACCGTTTCTCCAGGTTGAACTGTAAAGGAAATTCCTTTGATCACTTCTTCCCCTTCAATATATTCAAAATGAACATTTTTAAATTCTATGGTACCGTTATTGTCTTCCAATAATTTAGTTCCAGAATCTTCTATTTGTGACTCGGTATCAAGCACATCAAAAACACGTCTTGCTGCCACCATTCCCATTTGGAGGGTATTAAATTTATCTGCAATTTGCCGAAGAGGCCTAAACAACATTTGTGATAAATCTATAAAAGCTGTAATAATTCCTAATGTAACAATCCCTCCACCAACAGCATTTAATCCGCCATACCAAACAACTAAACCTATTGCAATAGATGAAGACATTTCAGCAATAGGGAAAAATATAGAGTTGTACCAAACCGTTTTTACCCAAGCTTTTTTATGCTTTTCATTGATGGCTTCAAACTGATTATATTCAGTTTCTTCACGAGTAAATATTTGAACAATTTTCATCCCTGTTAATCGTTCTTGTACAAAAGAGTTTAAATTTGCTATTTGTTCTCTTACCTCTTCAAAAGCAGTCTTCATAGCCTTTTGAAAAATTCTTGTTGCAATTAAAACTACAGGTAAAATTGAAAATACTATTAATGCTAATTTCCAACTCATAACAAACATAACTACAATAATCACCAACATCTTTAGCAAATCACTTATCAATACAAATAGCCCTTGACTAAATATACTGGAGATAGTCTCTATATCATTTACAGCTCTGGTAGTCAATCTACCTACAGCGCTTTTATCGTAATATTTTAGTTTAAAACTGAGCATTAATTTAAAGAGTTTTACACGAATATCTCTAATCACACTTTGTCCCAACCAATTGGTAAAGAAGATGAAAGTGAGCATAAATACGGTTTCGATCAACAGTACTCCGACCATCAACGAAATGTAAAAAACTAGATTCTCGCTATCTTTTGGAACGATCGATTCATCAATTGTTTTCTGCATTAACAAAGGGCGAATAACACCCAGAATCGACATCACTACTGCCGCAAAAGCTACATAATAGAACGTACCACGATAGTTATTGGTGAAACCCAATAATCGTTTGAAAAGTTTTAAATCGAATGCTTTACCCGAATCTGCCATAACATTCCCTGCGAAGGCAGGGATCTCTTTTTATTTTAAAATTCACACCGTGACTTAGAGTCACGGTGTGAATGAAATCTTATTAATATTTTATATCCTCAGGAAAAACTACCCGAGTTAAATAGAGTCCTTTTGACGGTGCCGAAGCGCCCGCCTTACTCCTGTTTTTACTTTTTAATATACTATGGAATTCTTCTAAAGATGTTTTTTTATAACCAACATCCAATAAAGTTCCCACAATGGCTCTCACCATATTTCGCAAAAAACGATCAGCTTTTATGGTGAAAATTAATTGTGAATTTTCCTTTTTCCAATGCGCTTCTTTTACATCACAATAATACGTTTTTACATCGGTGTTAGATCGAGAAAAGCATTGAAAATCTTTATAGTTCAATAACTCATTTGCAGCTTCATTCATCAAATCTATATTTGGCTGATGATGAATTAGATGTGCAAAATCTTCCGTAAAAGGATTCTTTTTTAATGAAATTAAATATTTGTATTCTCTTTCAACTGCATTAAATCTTGCGTGTGCATCTTCTTTAACTTGAAATATTTTTTGAATTGAAATATCCTTCGGAAGAAACGAATTTAACTTAAAATGCAAATCTGAAACATCATCGATTTCATCAAAATCAAAATGAGCAAACAACTGTTTTGCATGAACACCTGCATCGGTACGACCTGCTCCTACTACTTGTAATTCTTTCCGAAGTAAAACTGAAAGTGCTTTTTCTAATACCCCTTGAACCGTAATGGTATCTGGCTGAATCTGCCAACCGTGGTAATTTTTTCCGTTATATGCTAGTTCAATAAAATATCTCAAGGAATCTTGTATTTTTGTCGTTGTGCAACATAACTTAGTGAAGTTGCAGAGTTCAAAGATACATAAAGTGAAAACTTCTGAAAACACATTAGCTTTCTCTTAACGAAAAATTCTTAGACACTCGTTTTTACGGGTTTTTAATATGAAAAAAATACTATTACTTTCCGATACTCACAGTCATATTGATAACACCATCCTTAAATATGTAAAGCAAGCCGACGAGGTTTGGCACGCAGGTGATATTGGTGACTTAAACGTAACTGATATTATAAAAAAACTAAAACCCTTACGAGGAGTTTATGGTAATATTGATAATGCTGAGACAAGAACGGAATTTCCTTTACATAATAGATTTATGTGTGAAAATGTAGATGTTTGGATTACACATATTGGAGGTTATCCAGGAAGATATAGCCCATCAATAAGAGAAGAAATAAAAGTAAATCCGCCTAAATTATTTATCACAGGTCATTCACATATTTTAAAAGTAATGAATGATAAAAAACTAGGGTTACTACATATGAACCCCGG
This sequence comes from Flavobacteriaceae bacterium, assembly GCA_046055745.1. Taxonomy (GTDB): domain Bacteria; phylum Bacteroidota; class Bacteroidia; order Flavobacteriales; family Flavobacteriaceae; genus Marifrigoribacter. The sequence goes on from JASFZG010000015.1 coordinate 12,130, forward strand.
AGCCATTGGTACACACGGATTTCATAAAGTAAGAACGATGCTTCGTTTTGAAATAGATGGCGAGAAGATTGGTAATCTGGAGGTTATTGAAGTGAAACGGTGACAAATAACCTCTAATTCATTTACATAAATTAAAAAAAATACTTCATTAAAGCAAAAACCCTAAAAGATGGCATTCTTTTAGGGTTTTAAAATATACTAAGATTTGCGGTTTAGCGTAACCGATCCACAGATTTTACGAGGTCTTCATCCTTTTTAATGGCCTTATTGGCCATGACTAAAAAAACGATAGAAATGATAGGAAGTAAAACCCCAATACCCTTCTCTGAAACCAAAGTCTCTCCGGATAGCGTTAGTGATCTGTAAACGAAAACTCCCAGTAATAAAAAATTTAATATGATATTTAAACGATTAATTACAAATTGTAATTGACGTTTCTTAAAGTTAAAAATCGAAATCAATGCCAAGGTAATAGAACCAAATAACAATCCCATAACTAAGGGTTCGTTATTACTTATTATAACTTCTTCAGCTTCATTTAATATTACAGGAAACCATACATATAGGGCTCCCATTATTAAAGCAGAGATAAGTAAATAAATTGTTTGAATGCGTTGTAACATGATACTATTGTTAAATAGGACTGCAAAAATACACTATCTTTTTATAAAAAATAAACACGATTGCTAAAATAATGTTGTACTATTGCAATATCAATACGTAACCAATTCAATAGGGGTTACTTAGTCTTCGATAAATTTTCAAAAAATAATTTCCTTCTAGGAATATTCAATAGTATCAAATTAAACTCACATATATTTAAATGTTAGAAATTTCAGAATTAAAAGCAAAAAAATTACCTGAACTTCAGGAAATTGCTAAAGCTTCAGGAGTACCAAAATTCCGTAGCTTAAAAAAATTAGACTTGGTGTATAAAATATTAGACCATCAAGCAGCTAACCCTTCCGCAGTTAAGCCGGTTGCAAAAGAAATAAAAGTAGAAACTCCTGCTCCTAAACAAGATTCTCAAGAAAAAACGGAGAACCAAAACAAACCGCAAGAGCGTAAACAAAGCAGACCGCAAAGAGAAACTCGTACTCGTACTCCAAAAGACGATAATCGAAATCAAAAAACACAAGCTCAAAAACCTAATCATCCACAACAAAACAAAACGGGAGATGATGACAAACGTCAAAAAACAGAGCAAAAGCCTAGACATCCTCAGCAAAACAAAAATACTGATGATGACAAACGCCAAAAAACAGAAAACAGACCTAAGCACAACAATCAGAATAATAAAAGAGAGAACAAACCGAATCCAAACCAAAACAGAGGAAAAGACGGAAACAAAGATACTCGTAACAGATATCGCCAACCCGATTTTGAATTTGATGGGATTATAGAAAGTGAAGGCGTATTAGACATTATGCAAGATGGGTACGGTTTTTTACGTTCTAGTGATTATAATTATTTATCGTCTCCAGATGATATTTATGTTTCACAATCTCAAATAAGATTATTTGGTTTAAAAACGGGTGATACTGTTTTAGGGCAAGTAAGACCTCCTAAAGAAGGTGAAAAATATTTCCCTCTTATTAAGGTGAATAAAATTAATGGTCAAAATCCAGATGTAGTTCGGGATCGTGTTGCATTTGAGCATTTAACGCCATTATTCCCAACAGAAAAATTCAATTTAGCAGATAGACAATCTAGTATCTCAACTCGTATTATTGATATGTTCGCTCCTATCGGAAAAGGACAACGTGGTATGATTGTTTCGCAACCAAAAACTGGTAAAACAATGTTATTAAAAGACATTGCAAATGCGATTGCTGCTAACCATCCAGAAGTTTATCAAATTATTTTATTAATCGATGAACGCCCTGAAGAGGTAACCGATATGCAACGTAATGTACGTGGTGAAGTAGTTGCTTCTACTTTTGATAAGGAAGCTACCGAGCATGTTCGTATTGCAAATCTAGTTTTAGAGAAAGCAAAACGTTTGGTTGAATGTGGACACGATGTAGTGATTCTATTAGATTCAATTACACGTTTGGCAAGAGCGTACAATACGGTACAGCCTGCAAGTGGTAAAATATTAAGTGGTGGTGTTGATGCAAATGCTTTACACAAACCAAAACGTTTCTTTGGAGCAGCTCGTAATATTGAAGGCGGTGGTTCTTTAAGTATTATTGCAACTGCACTTACGGAAACTGGTTCTAAAATGGACGAAGTAATCTTTGAAGAATTTAAAGGAACTGGTAATATGGAGCTTCAATTAGAACGTAAGATTTCTAATAGAAGAATATTCCCTGCGATTGACCTTACTTCATCTTCAACAAGAAGAGACGATTTATTATTAGGTGAAAATGTAATACAACGTATGTGGGTATTGCGTAAATATTTAGCCGATATGAATCCTGTTGAAGCAATGGAATTTATTAACGAACGTATTAAGAACACTAGAAACAATGAAGAGTTTTTAGTTTCTATGAACGGGTAAATTATACTCATTCCAATAATAAAAAAGTACAGTCATCAATATTGATAACTGTACTTTTTTTATGCAAAATTATTTTCAATTAAAAATAAGCCACAAAAAAACTCCTTCAGATAAAATCTAAAGGAGTTAAATATTTTAAAAGCTTTCTAAATTATAGAGAAGCTATGTGCTTAGCCATATTAGATTTTAAGTTAGCAGCTTTATTGTTATGAATAACATTTTTCTTAGCTAACTTATCAATCATAGAAACTACAAGAGGAAACATTTTTTCAGCATCCTTTTTTGCAGAAGTATCTAATAACTTCTTCATTGCATTACGAGTCGTTTTATGTTGATAACGATTACGTAACCTTTTAGCTTCGTTGCTTCTAATTCTCTTTAATGCTGACTTATGATTCGCCATGTTTTATTTTTTTTAATTCTTATTTTGTAGTCCGTAGGGGAATCGAACCCCTGTTACCAGGATGAAAACCTGGCGTCCTAACCCCTAGACGAACGGACCATTATTTTTTTACTAAGCTTTTAAAACAATATTATAATAATCATGTCTTTCAAGCGGGTGCAAAAATACAACTATTTTTGAATGCCACAAATCTAACATTACTTTTTTTACAAAAATTAATATGCCTTTGCAAAAAGCACTTTTTTAGCAGAAGGTTTTCCAGTAACCATACAGGTTCCTTTCTCTTCTTTAGCATCTAAAGGAATACATCTTATTGTTGCTTTTGTTTCCTTTTTTATTTGCTCTTCTGTTTCGATTGTACCGTCCCAATGTGCTAATATAAAACCGCCTTTCGTTTCTAATATTTCTTTAAATTCCTGATACGTACTTACTTCTGTAGTATTTTCTTCTCTATAGTCCGCAGCCTTTACATATAAATTCTTCTGAATTTCATCCATTAAATCAACTACAATAGAAACCACTTCATCTCTAGAAACAGTATCTTTTGTCAACGTATCTCTTCTAGCCAATTCTAAAGTTCCGTTTTCTACATCTCTAGGGCCGATTGCCAATCTTACGGGCACTCCTTTTAATTCGTATTCATTAAACTTCCAACCTGGTTTATGAGTGTCGCGATCATCAAATTTAACCCGAACTCCTTTAGCGCGAAGCTCCTTCATTACTTCTTTAGCAACTTTACTAACCATTTCAAATTGTTCGTCATTTCTATAAATAGGAACAATAACCACTTGATCTGGAGCAAGATTGGGAGGCAACACCAAGCCTTTATCATCACTATGTGTCATAATTAATGCTCCCATGAGTCGAGTTGAAACACCCCAAGAACTTGCCCAAACAAAATCTTGTTTTCCTTCTTTTGAAGTAAATTTTACGTCAAATGCTTTTGCAAAATTTTGTCCTAAAAAGTGAGAAGTTCCTGCCTGAAGTGCTTTTCCATCTTGCATCAACGCTTCAATACAATAAGTTTCTAAAGCTCCAGCGAATCGTTCGCTTTCAGTTTTAAATCCTTTTATCACAGGCATCGCCATAAAATTTTCAGCAAATTCAGCATAAATATTAATCATTTGTTCCGTTTCCTCTATTGCTTCTTGTTTTGTCGCGTGTGCCGTATGACCTTCTTGCCATAAAAATTCAGTAGTACGCAAAAACAAACGTGTCCTCATTTCCCAACGAACCACATTTGCCCATTGATTAATCAATAAAGGTAAATCACGATACGATTGTATCCATTTTCTGTATGTATCCCAGATGATAGTT
>JASFZG010000016.1:0-67853 GCA_046055745.1 Flavobacteriaceae bacterium
TAACAAAGGGATAACATTAACTAACTAAAAACCTTTTAAATATGAATGATTCAAACAACAAAAGTGTTGTTCTAAAAAAAGTAGAACACTTATTACAATTAAAATATTCAGGTAGAACACCTGCAAATTATCTACATCACATTGCTTTGTTTTTAGATCACGCTAAAAATGTTCCTTTAAGAGCAAGTAACGAAGATATACTTGATTACAATTTATCAATTAGAGGTAAAGGCAATTCTTACAGAAACATTGCTATAAATGCAATTAAAGCTTATTTTAGTTTATATCTAAGAAAAGAAGTGAAGCAGTTTTCCTCTATTCGTCCACCAAAGCAATTTAAACAACCCAAAGTTTATGATGCAGAAATGTTGGCTATTAAAATCAATTCAATTTTAAATAAAAAACACAAAGCAATATTAGCATTAGGACTTTCGGGATGGCTTAGAAATAATGAAGTAGTAAATTTAAAAATCAAAGATATTGACAGTATTAGAATGAAAATAAAAATCAATCAATCCAAAGGTAGTAAAGACAGAGAAGTTAATTTATCTCAATCAACCTTATTGATTCTACGAGAATATGTAATAGAGTTTAAGCCAGTAGATTTCTTATTTAGCGGTCAAAATTCCCCCAAATATTCAAGCGTAAACAAAGTATGTCAAAATCATTTAGGAGTTAGATTTCATTCCCTTAGAGCAAGTGGAGCAACCCACGCAGTAAAATCAGGAACAGATATAAAAACAGTTTCAGAAATGTTAGGACATCAAAAAATTGAAACAACTAAATTTTATATACCAAAATTACTAGAAAACGTTATACAAGCAATTTAAAATAAATATAGCAAGAAATCACATTCATCGCTTTTTAGCGTGGGTGGGTAGTTCACAATAAATATTAATTAATTAAAAACAGAATTATGAAAACAAAAATAGTAGCTACTGAATTTGCATTAGCCACCGTAGAAGGAATGGGCGAAGGCTCAAATATTAAAATTATTCACGATCCTGAAAATAAATATGACAGCAAAGCATTAGCGGTATATTTTACGGAAGAGCGAATTGGATATATCGGAAAAGGAACAGATTTATATGACTTGAATCGAGATAATTTTCCAATGCAAGGAAAGGTTGTTGATTTTTACATTAGCCAAGAAGACGATAAATTTACAAGACACCCAACCGGAACATTAGTTTCTTGTAATATTCAGGTTAAAGACGTTGTGGAATTGGACGACAAAAACAATATCGCTTCATTTAACGAAGAAGGTGTTGTTATTAATTTTGACGAGAAACCCCACACTTACACTTTTGAAGGACGGATATTAAAAGGAGCTACTACATTTATTCAGAGGTACATTAAACCATTTGATGATTTTATGGTAGGAAGATCCAGTAAGTCTTGGGGGATAGAGCCAAAAACAATAAAGAACGCTTGGAAATTAGCAGGTAATTTAGCAGCTACTTTTGGAACAGCAATCCACTCTTCCCTCGAATTTGAAGATCTTTACAGAAGTTTTTATAAAAAAAGTGGAGATAGATGTTTTACTATAAAACACCCAACAATTAAAAGAATCGTTGAAGAGTTTTTTGAATTAAATAAACGCTTAGGTATTGAAGGTGAAATTATACCAGAAGCATTAGTTTCAGATGTAGAAAATGATATTTGCGGATTAGCAGATAGAATTATTATAACAGATAGAGCTAATAAAATATGTGAAATTGCTGACTATAAAGTAAACCACAGTTTCGATAAAAAAGGACAAGTTTCTTTTGTAAATCTCCCAAAACAACTTGAATTGCCAACTACGAAACTATCTAAACTCGCACTACAATTAAATTTTCATCAGAGAATGTTAGAAAAAAGCGGATGGACTGTTACTGCATTACACGGATTTATTTACACAGATAAATGGGAGTATTATTTAGTTACTGAATTATCAGGATTTAATATTCTAACAGGAAAAATGGATAAATAATAATTAATTTAAAACAGAAATCATGACAAAGATTAAAAGTATTAAAGTACAGAATTTTAAAGCCTTAGAACATCAAGAGGTTAATTTTAACGGTATGTCTGCTATAATTACTGCGGGCAACAATAAAGGCAAAACAAGTTTGCTTAGAGGACTCATTGATAGATTTCAAGGCGAAAAAGCAGATGTCATTGTTAAAGAGGGGGAGGAAAAAGGGGAAAATACAGTTGAATTAACAGACGGTTCTACAATCGGGTGGAAGTTTACGAAAAAATCCGAAACATTTTTCTATACTACTCCCGATGATATTAAAATGACTACTGGCGTATTATCTAAAATCGGAGAAAAGTATTTTGGAAACAGATTTGATATTGACAAATTCGTAACAAGCAGTCAAAACGAACAAACTAAACAAGTTCAAAAACTACTTGGTATCGACTTAGAAGAACTTGATGCAAAACACAAGGTTGTATTCGATAAAAGAACTGTAGCTAACAGAGAATTAAAAAGGCTGAAAGATTTAAAAATTGCATTACCCGAAGAAATTACAGCACCCGATATTGAATCTTTAAAAACTGAAAAAGAGCAAATAACTACCGACAATGCAGCTCTTAAATCTCAATGGGAAATTGACAATACCGCACACCAAAAAGAAGCTATTGAGTTTAATGAAATTCAAACTTCTTTTAGTAATGGAATTACACATTATTCAAACGCCTTAGATGATATGAAAAAATATCAAGGCAGAGCTGTAGCTTCATTTATAGATTTTAAAGGCATTCAGAAAGCATTAGACGATATTCCTGAACCAAAAGAACATAAAGAGCTTACAACTTTAAAAGAACCAATATACGGTGATTTTGCGGAAATTGATTTGAAAATCGAAACAGCTATCGAGAACAAAGCTAAATTTGAGAATTACGAAACTGATTTAGCTGATTATAATTCTTGGGTAAAAGATGGAACAGCAGCTAAAGAATTAGTTGAAAAATTAAAAGAGCAACTTGATAAAATTAATGCTGATAAATTTGAGGTTATCAAAAAAGCCAATCTACCTAAAGAGTTTGAAATTGGAGACGACGGCATTCTTTACAACGGACTTCCTTTAGATAATAACCAAATTTCAAGTTCAGCAAAATACATTTGTGCCTTAAAACTTGGTTATTTAGCTCTCGGAAAAATAAGATGCTTACATTTCGACGCAAGCTTCTTAGATAACAATTCTCTTAGAGATGTACAAGAATGGGCTGAATCAAAAGACTTGCAACTGCTAATTGAACGCCCTGAAATGTCAGGTGGAGATATTACGTATGAAATAATCCAAAATTTATAAAATATGAGGTTGGCATTAGTTAAGCAATTAGACAATTCTTTTAAATCAGCTTATGATAGTGATTATGATTATATAAAAAAGCTAAAAGTTGGTGAGATATATTTTTTTGAAGTTAAGCGAGAACGAAATATAAAATTTCATAGGAAGTTTTTTGCACTTATTAGAATGATTTATCAAAACCAAACGCACTATGATTTTGAAGACGAACTAAGAGAAGATCTGCTTATTTCAGCAGGTATATATACAACTCATATCTCATTTTGGGGAGAAGAAACTAAGAAAGCTAAAAGTTTAAAATTTAGTAATATGAATCAAGATGAATTTGATGATATGTATAATTCAGTTTTAGATGAAATAGTAAAACATTTTAATTTCGGAAAACAAGATATTATCAATAATGTCGAGCAATACTTTTAATTATGGACGAAAATTTAGAACATATTGAAAATTATATTGGTAAAGACCATCGGCTTCACACATTCGGTCATTCAAAAGTTTCTTTAATAATAGAAGTAGAGTCAAAGTTAAATTATGATAAAATATATTTTAGTCATACAGAATTTGAACTTGCTCGTTGCTTAGAAGTATTCCTGTACGTTCATAGCGTTGAAACATTCTCTTTTACCGATTGTGCTAGAAAAACAGGAATATCTTACCATAACGTAAGAAGAATTTACGATAAATATGTTAAAAATAATTAATATTTTTAGTATATTTGAACTTTAAATCCCGTAACGATGAAAAAAACACAATTTAAAAGTCTAATGAAACAAACGCCAGTTACGGGGCTATGTGGATTTAGGCTTTTTTTGTTGCAATAAACTATGACTTTAAAAGAATATTTAAAAGAAAATAAGATAATACTTAATGGAGACCAAAGGTTTTTATTAGGAAAAAAAATAGCTATAATTTGGGATTCTCAAAAAAGGGGAAACAAAAATTATATTCAAGAAGATGGACATAGAGTGAATGATTATACTATTAGTTTTTTGAAACACAAATCGATTAATCGAAATATTATTAGATTTCTAACTAATTTAGAAAAGGAGGTTGATAATGGCTAAATTAAGAAGTTTAAATACTGAAATATGGTCTGATACTTGGTTTGAAAATTTGAATCCTACTGAAAAATTACTTTTTATATATTTAATAACGAATAATAAAACTAATATGCTTGGCATATACGAAGCATCAATTAAACGAATTTCATTTGATACTGGAATAGAAAAAGAAATGGTTTCAAAGGCTTTAGAAGGGTTTGAAAGGGTTAAAAAAGTAAAATATAAAGAAAATCATATTATTTTGATTAATTATTTAAAACATCAAAACTATAATCCAAATATGATGAAGTCTGCAATAGAAACTTTTAATAATTTACCTAAACAGTTTGAGTATGAACACATTAATATAGAAAAAGGTTCAACAAAAGAAACGGTTTTAAACTGTTTCGTAACCCTTTCAAAGCGTTTAGGAATGGTTCGGAAAGTAGAAGTAGAAGTAGAAGTAGAAGTATTAGAAAAAGAAAAGCCTAAAAAAACAAAAAAAGTTTTTTCAGAAGAGGTTTTAAAATGCTTTGAAAATTGTTTATTATATTTTCCTAAAGAATTACACCCAAAAAAACGTGATAGTTGGTTAGACACTATTGAAAAATTAAATAGAATTGATAAATATCAATTTTCAGAAATTGAACATATTGTTGAAAGTGCAAGGTCAGACGATTTTTGGGAAAAACATTTTTTTTCAATTTTAAAATTAAGGAAATTAAATCCTGATAATATAAAATATATCGTTGTTTTTCAACAGAAGTTCAAACTAATTAATACACCAAAATATAAATATAGTGGCAATAGATAGAAAAAAAAAACAGATCCAGAAAAAATAGGGAATTTAATGGCAAGTCAAGTTATTGGGAAAAAACCACGTATTCCACAAACCTATGCAATACGTAAAATTAGAAATACGGACGAAGATAAGGAATTTTGCGACCGTATTGATAAAAGGATTTATGAGTGGGAAACTAAGTTTAAAAAACACCAAGAACAAAAAGCAATAGAACACGCAGAAAACAAAAAATTGTCAGATGAATTTATTATAAAAAAAATACCTTCTATAATTTTAACACCAAAAAAAATATATGAAAATTTTAGATTAGCTTATGAAATTTTAAATAAAAAACAGTTTGAAGAAATAAACCCGTATTCAAATATAGACGAACCTCACGTTTACGTTTTTACTTTGATTTACTATTTTTTAAAAGATGAAAGGTTCTTTAAAAGCCCATTGCTTCGTAAAGATTTATCAGAACCAAGTTTTGATAAAGGAACGTTAACTATTGGAGGTTACGGATGCGGAAAAACATCAACTTGGAATGCACTACTATATTATTTTTCTAAACTAACAAAATATGTTAAAGAAAAAAGACCTGAAAATCAACAGGAATTAACTAATAAATTTACAGTTAATAAATGTGTTTCTTCGGAAATTGTGAGTATGTACGATTTAGCACTTAGTAAAATAGAAACTATTGAATTAATGCGACCTTTACTTAGTTACAAATCGCTTTATATTGATGATATTATGCGAGAAAAAGACGCTAATAATTTTGGAAAAAACAACATATTTCTAGGTGTTTTGACTAATAGGGCGGATAGAAACTCGCCAACGCATTTAACGATGAATCCGATTGAAAAAAAAGTAAATGGAAAAAATGAATTTGAAGATACAGAAGAATCTTTATTATCTTTTAAAAACAGATATGATGGTAGAATACACGACAGAATATTCGGGAATTACAACATAATAGAGCTAAAATCAAAATCATTTAGAAGATAAAAACAACAAAATGAAAACACAATAGAAATTATGAAAAAAAACGAATTTAAAACAACGCACAATTTAAATTTTGGAACAGCACCATTTAACTCTAAAATAGCTCAAAAACCAAATCTAAAAAGATTTAAGATTGGAACTTGCATCGGAGTTTGGGGAGTAACGCAAGACTCGTATGAAATACATTCTATTAATAATTTAGAACAAGGTAATGGGCATTTTGAAGATGTATTAGAATGGTTTGAATACTCAGCAAAACGAGACTCTTGTAAACTTGTTTTTACAGACGTAAACGACAGGTTTAAAAAACACTTAATTGAAAAAAGGGGATATATCGAAACAACAAGGAATGATTGTGAAAAAGATTTTTCTACACTTTTTAGTTCAAGTAAAAAATGAGCAAGCAAATTAATATCGGCATAGGAATCAAGAAGTTCCGGAAAGAAAAAGGCTATACCCAAACCCAATTTTGCGAAATAACAGGATATAGCCAAACCTATTTATCTCAGATAGAAAGAGCAAAACAAACACCGACAATACAATTTATTAATGATGTCGCAAAACATCTTAAAGTTAGTGTGGTGCAATTATTTTGGAGTAGTATTGAAGAAAAAAACATCAAGCCTTCCAAGAGAGAAAACTTCAAGGTTTTAAAACCAAGTATCAATAAAATGTTTAAAGAAATCTTTTAATTATGAGCAATTCTGTGAAATGTATTTGTGTTGATGATAAAAACAAACCAGTAGAAATACCTGATTCTAAATGGGTAAAAAGTGGCGAACAATACCATATAACCCACGTATTCGTAATGAAGAATCAAAAGAACATTAAAGGCTGTGAGATTGCAGAATTTGACATTTCTATGCACGATCCATACAACTGTTACCGACTAAGTAGATTTGCTTTTTCGGTGGAAGATTTAAGAAAACTATTTGAGTTAATTTCAAGATGTGACGAACTTAATCAATTAAGTGACTTAGATATTCAGAAATTAGTAGATGATGTTCCTGTTAAAAGACTAATTATTAACGATTAAATAAAAAACAATGAAAAATCCAAAATTTACAATTACTACAAAAAACAACCAATCTCATTTTGTTCTTAAAGCAAAAAATGGAGAGGTTATTCTTTCAAGCGAAATGTACAATTCTAAACAAGCTTGTGAAAACGGAATAGAGTCTGTAAAAGAGTATTCGCAAGAATTTAAGTGTTTTGACACAAAAATATCAAACGATAATAAACCATATTTTGTTTTAAAGGCAGCCAACGGAGAAGTGATCGGTGTAAGCGAAACCTACAATACTCAAAAAGCTATGCTGAAAGGCGCAGATTCTGTTGCTAAAAACGCTCCTATTGCACAAATAGAACATATTAATATAGACCCAATTAATAACCAAGAAGAAGAATAATTAGTCTTTTGCAACTATATATTATAATATATCACTATATTTGTAATATAAAAGTAATGATAATGGAATATAATATTAAAGATTTTGTAGCTAATAAGAGTTTAGCATCATTTAGAGTTACCCAATGGATAGGTGTTTATACAAAAAAAGAGGTCGCAGAAATACTAAAGATGTCAAGACCCACATTAGATTTTAAATTAAAAAACCATTCTTGGAGAGTGGAAGAAATTAAAATAATAATTAAAAATTTTGTCTTTTAATATGAATGAATTGATTAGAATTACGGAAAACGAAAACGGAGCAAAAGCTGTTTCTGCAAGAGAATTACACGCTTTTTTAGAAGCAACCGAAAGATTCAGTACTTGGATTGACAGACAGTTTAAGTACGGATTTGAAGAAAATATTGATTATGTAGGGTGTAAACAATTTAACGCCCTTGCAAATCAGACGCTTAACGATTTCGCATTAACTATTGATACTTCAAAAGAAATTTCAATGTTACAAAAAAGCGAAAAAGGAAAGCAAGCAAGAAAATACTTTATAGAATGTGAAGCCCAATTAAAACAACAATTTAAACTTCCACAAAACTATGCTCAGGCATTAATTGAATTAGCAAAAAAAGGTAGAGCAGCAAGAAAAAACGACTTTAGAACTAAAACAAGCAGCCTTAATTATAGCTGAAAATAAACCTAAAGTAGTTTTTGCGGATAGTGTTATTGGGAGTTCAAACTCTATATTAATACGCCAATTTGCTAAAGATTTGTCAGACGACACCTTTAAAATAGGGCAAAACAGATTGTTTGAATGGATGCGAAAAAATAAATACTTACAAAACAGCAATGAGCCATATCAAAACTATATTGATATGGGGCTTTTTGAAGTTATTACAAGATCTGTAGGTAGCGGAATAGAAACATTCACGACCAAAACAACTAAAGTCACAGGACGTGGAGCTGTTTATTTTGCTAAAAAAATTAAATCGTAACCTAAAAAAATTAGTCAGAATAATAATCAGCAAGAACGCTTTTCATTTTTGCTTTTGCATCAAGTTCTAAAACTCTATTTTCTTTTATATAATTAGCAGAATTATTAAGGGTTGAATAAAAGTAATCCGCAATTTCCTTCCCATATTTTGTGATCCTATAATAGTTCTTCTTTTTTGCCGTAAAATCAGTCACAATAAAACCCAATGCTAGGTATTCTACAAGTTTTATACTCCTATCTAATACCTTTATATCAAAACGAAATACAGATAGTTCATTCAGATAAATTAATACTATTACATTTTCATATCTAATTCCGTACTTATTACAAGCGTCTTGAAGATTAAAAAGTAATGAAGCTATATTAAATTTATCAATATTAAAATCAGATATTTCTTTTTTTGGCGGTTCAACAAAATCGGAGCTTCTTATTTTTTTCCGGACAAAACTAATTGGCTCTTCTTTTGATACGTCTATTTTCTTTATATTATTATATCCTTTACCCATTTTTTTTCACTAAAACCCATTCATTATTTTGAATGGGTTTTTTTCGTTACAACTAAAATAACTAAAAAACACCAAACATTACCTACTATTCTGTCATTTTTAATTATTGATATTTATTATTGTACTATAATTCAAAACAAAACAGACAGAAAATGTACACAGAAGAAAATATTACAGTAGTAGGACGAGATAAGCCTAAGCCTGTAGCGGAAGCAAAAACCGACGACTTAAACGCTAAAGAGTCAAAAGAACCTATTAACAAAGAGAAAATTCAGGTAGCTGAAAATATTGATGTTGACAAGGATAAAATTGACAAAAATCCTTTAGAGGAAAAGAAAGAAGTAAAAGCTGATGCAAATTTAGATAATAAGAAAGAAGTTAAAACTGAAAGTAAATCGGACTCGGCCAAAGGAGCTGACAAAGAGGATAAGGAAAATGCCTTTGCTGTTAGTTTTGATGATGATAAAAAAGAAGTTGTAAAAACTCCCGAAGAACTAGAGAATAAACAGGAAGCTGTTTCTATGTCAGAAGAAAGTGTATTGCAATTCCTTCAAAAAGAATATCCTGATGCCTTTGCAGAAGTAAATTCAATTTCAGAAATATCTAAAAAAGAAGTGTTCGCTGATCCAGTTTTAGCGTTTCAGAAATATCACAAGGAAACCGGTAGAGGTATCGAGGACTTTTACAATCTCCAAAAAGATTGGAAGCAAGAAGCCCAAGAAGACGTTTTAAGGGAGTACTATAAAATGACAAGCGAAGGCTTTTCAGAAGAAGATATTGACGATCAAATGGATATTATTTCCGTTAGTGAAGACTATGAGTTGGAAAACAGCGAAGAGGATGTAAAAAGGCGTAAAATAGCTTTTAAGAAAGAGTACAACAAAGCTCTTAAACACTTAGAATCTAAATCTAAAGAGTATGAAACCCCTTTAGGAAACGCACCAACAAATGAAAACGGACAACCTCAACAGCTTACCGAAAAGCAACTGGCAGAAGCCTACAAGCCTTATTGGGAAGCAAGAGATAAAACGCTTTCAGAGTTGGAAGATTTTAAATTCTCAATAGGTATTGGAGAAGTTAAACTGCCGATAACTAAAGAGCAGAAAGAGATGATTGCAGAAAAATCGCAAACAGAAAATTCGTTCTTTAAATCTTGGATAACAGACAAAGGCTTAATTAATACCAAACAAAGTGTTGAAGACACCGCTTGGGCGATTCCTGAAATAAGAAAAGTTCTATTGGCAGAAGCAGCAAAACAAATACACGCTATCTCAATCGAAGACGACTCTAAAAAAAGGCGTAATGTCAAATTAGATAAAGTTCCTGAGAAAGCAAAAGAAGTAAGTAGAAGAGGTGTTCAGGTTTTTGGCGGAAACGACGCAAACCAAATGGGGCAACCTCTAATTCAAAAAAATTAAAAACTAAAATTTAGAAATTATGGAAATTACCTTACCAGTAAACCCACTTAATAATATATCTCCGAATATATTAAACGATAAAACATATCGTGACCCTTTTGTATTATTAGCAGAAGTACAAGCAAGAGCAGGTCTTCCACAAGAAACGTTAGACCAAGTTTATACAGACTGTTTACAGTTAACAAAAGATTCTTGGCTTGGATTTTTAGACATGTTCCAAATGAATATGCCTTTTACGACTGACTTTGTTCAGTTTGTTGAACATCAAACTCCTGATTACGTTATTGACGACGATGGAGCTGTAACAAGAGCATTAAATGTATTTACGATTGTTCCTGCAAATATCGATGGATGGGAAGTAGGAGAAGATTATTTCTTTTATAGAGTAAACGATGTTGTTGCTGTTTATGATAACGCAGGTGTAAAAGAACTTGGTGTTATTACAGCAGTAGATAAAGCAGGAAACAACTTTACAGCAGTTTGTAGAGCAGCAGCTACTTGGTCAGTTGACACAACAAACATCACTATTGATGTAAACGGTTCTGATTTCGACAGAGCATCTTGTGGGCCGGAAGGATTAATGGAATTACGTAAAACTAAGACCGAAATTCTTAAACTACAAATAATTAAAGATGCTATTGACTACACAGGTGGGCGTAGATATGCTTTTCCTTTAGACGAGCATAACGACGAAGTTGCTTGGTACGATGAAAACAGTATCGAACTATTACGTAGATTAAATGTTAAAGTGGCTAAAACTTTAATGAA
Source organism: Flavobacteriaceae bacterium (assembly GCA_046055745.1). Lineage (GTDB taxonomy): Bacteria > Bacteroidota > Bacteroidia > Flavobacteriales > Flavobacteriaceae > Marifrigoribacter. The sequence continues at coordinate 11,220 of JASFZG010000016.1, forward strand.
TGATGAAGAAAGTGTTGATGGTTCAGCAGCTCACGCAATCGGTAAATACGGAACTAAAGGTTTATTCCAAAAGTTACGTACTGATGGTGTATGGCAAAGTGATTATATCCAAACCGAAGCAGAATTAGAAGCCTTAACTGACTACTATGATTCTTTAGGAATGAAAACGAAAGAGTTTGTTATCCATTGTGATACCCAACAATATCGTTACTTAGAAGTTCTTGCAGGCGCATTAGGAACAAGATTTAACATTAATTTAGAACTTGAATTAAATAATGTTCAAGATAATATGATGAGATTTGGTTTTCACGGATTTATTAAAGACGGTTACACATTTTGGTTCACTAAATGGGAATTGAAAAACGGTAATAGCCCATTAGGTAAAAATAGAATCGCAGATACAATGCCAAAAGGAATTATTATGCCTAAAGGTACAGTTGAAACGAAAATAATGGGAGAAACTAAACAAGTTCCTTACATTTTCAAAGCTTACCAAGATATGAAAGAAAAATCAGGAATGATTAGAACTTTCTTTTCAGGCGGTTTCGCAAATGGAAATGGATCAGATTGTGAGAATCTTAAAATCACAAAATCTACGACAGTAGCATTAGCAGTGGTTTGCCCCGAAGCAATCACGATAATCGGCTAATTATCAGATAGTTACAATTAATATTAAACGCCTATATAATTAGTATAGGCGTTTTTTTTTGCTTATATAGGAACTTTCCAAACAAAAGAAGAAGCTTTTGCTTTCAAAAAAACATTACGATAGTAAATAGCTTTAATTACCTAAAACAAAAGAGCAAAGATTATTTTTAGTGTATCATTGTAGAGACATTAACTTGTCTATTAACTCTGTTTTGAAATGGCGTTGTAAATTTATTTTGCAACGTCATTGTTTTTTTTTACCTTTGGCAATATATCTCAAAACAAAACAGAACAAATGATGCCAAATGTAATTTTCTTTGAAACAGTATTAAAGACAAATGTTGTAATGCTGAAAAATCCTTCTAAAAGGAAACTTTTTTATCCTCCTTCAAATAAATCTAAAGCAGGAAAAGTTAGAAAAATAGAGCCTATAATGTATTCTAAAGAGTACGATACTATTATCGTAAAAGAATTAAAAGAAATTGATGCTGACGTAAAACCAACATCTTTATCTACAAGAAAAGGGCAGTTTAGAGTACAAGAAGATGATATTTATTTATTAGAATATCTTAGAGGTTCTGAGCAAAATGTCGCTAATGGCGGTAAAATGTTTAGAGAAGTAGATGTTCAAAAAGAAGAAGCTTTCCAATTAGACGGATATGCTGCGTATGATAAAGCAATTTACGCTGTAATGAATGCAGATAACGAACAAGCAAAATCTCTTGCTATGACGTTTATCTCTCCTACGGCTGTAAATAAATCAGTTCAGAAGATTAAACTTGAACTTAGAAGAATGTTAGGATCATCAGACGACCTTGTTACGAAAGTAAATAATTATTTAGACGCTAATATTGCGGAAGAAAGATTATTAATTGCAACAGCAATGGACGAAAACATATTTTCGTTAGTTGGAGGAAGAAAATTTACTTGGGAACAAACTAAAGAAGTTTTCTTTGTGGCATCACAATCAGCTATTGCATCAGACGAATTAGCTTTATGGCTTAAAAATGATGATGAAGGAAGACAATATTTAAAATCTATTACTGAAAAAGTAGCAGAAGTAAAAAAGTAGTAATCAAAATCATAAATTATGAATACAGAACTAACAAAAGAACTTAATTCTTTATCGAGAAAAGATTTAGATAAACGAGCTACCGAAGAATATGGTATTGTTGACGCTAATAAACTTCAAAATAAAGCTTCTGTAATAGAAGCTATTATTGATATTGAAATCAATAAACAAAAAGACTTCGCTAAAGAAAAAACCGAAGAAAACTCTTCTAAACAAAGCGATAAAAAACCAATAGAAGGACAAGACGAACCAAAAAAAGAGACTGAACACCCCACATACGTAAGTATTAAAAAGGTTAAGGCTGTGAAAATTGGAACAGTTCAAAGGCAAAGTAATGGCACGGCAATTATCACACCTGCTAAAAAGAAACATTTGCCATTTACTGTTCCTGCTGCATATATGCGTAAATTTAATGCTAGAGGTGGAGGTTATTTCTTAACGTATGAAGATGGAACACAAGCGTATCAATCTGATGAATTATTTAAGTCGGGCTACAAAAAAGCATAAGTAGTTACTCTTAATCAATATCCACACGAAAAGCATCTAATTCACTTTAGATGCTTTTTGCATTACCATTAATTAAAGTAGGTTTTTTAAATTAATAGTATATTTGAAGTAAATTACATCAAATGTTAGATAGTGTATATCAGACCGTACAAGCTTTAATGAATAAGGAACAACTGGGTTATTTAAAACCTATGTCCTTTAATTTATTTGCTAATAATGCTCAAAGACTAGAATACAATCAGCTATTTGTTGACTTAAAACTTAACGAAAGAAAACAAAATTGGCATCTTGACGAGAAAGATATGGCTAATCTTGCGGAGCATTCAAGACAATTATTAGAACACTTATCGGAAGTTGAGGTTATCCTAGGTTATCCTAGTATATATCCTTACCCATCATATACAATACCTAGTTATGTAGAGTTTATAGAAAATGTATTTACAACAGATTCAATAGGAAAGCAGATTACAAAAGTTCCGTATTCTGATTTTAAAAATCTTCAAAGGAACATTTATGCAGCACCTACAGATTGCAGTCCTTTATGTGCTAAAGTCGGATTAGAACTAAAAGTAAGTCCTAAAACTATTACAGAAATAGAAATGCACTATTTAAGAAAGCCTAAAACTGTAAAATGGACATTTGTTGAAGATGCAGAAGGCAAGCCTTTTTATGACCCTACACAACCTGATTTTCAAGATTTTGATTTACCAAAAACATCAAAAGACAGGCTTATAGATTTTATCGCAAAAATGGCTGGAGTTTCAATAAGAGATAATACTGTTATTCAAACAGCAACCCAACAACAAGCACAAGACGCTCAACTAGACAATCGACAATAATAATTATGGCAATAACAACACCAATATACGACCCTAATTCAGACCAATACTATTACGAGAACAAAGAGCAATGGGGTAATAGTATGCACATAACTCTTGAAAACGTTATAGATAATATTATAGCGACAAAAGGGAATGATTCATATTTCAAACACATTAGCCGTCCTGCTGCTTCTATTTTTGGCAAACAAGGAATGAAGCGATTGAATGTTGATTTAATCAATAAAGATAAAGCTATTGCTATTCAATTATCTCCAAACAGAACATTTCCATATCCAAGATATATGACTAATTGGAGACGAGTTTCTGTATTAAATAAATGTGAAAAATTAACGGTATTAAATATAAATAACAGACCTGAAATTCGAGATTATCTTCAAGATAATGAATGGGGGCTTTTATATGATTCTGATGGAAATGTATTAGAAGCAAGTTCCTTTAATGCAGAAGTTGGAGAATGTTATCAATACGAGTGTGTTCAAATTATTGACGACTGTACGGACGATAAATTTAAAAACAGTTGGGTAAAGGATAATAAAAAAGGGAGTTATTTTGAATTTAGCGAAGAACTCGTTGACGAAATTATCGTTATAGAATTTGAAACAGCAGGTTTAGAAGGAATAGCTGATTGTGATGTTAAAATACCAAATATTTTAGAATTAACGATTGAAAATTGGATTAGATGCCAACTGCTAAAAGGTAAAAGAAATATACCTAATAGCGAGTGGAAAACATATTATGAGCTATATAAATTAGAAAAAGCAAGAGCTAGACCTCACTTAGCGAACAAAATAACATTTCAACAGATTTTAAAATCAATTAGTTTACGTTATAATCAAGCAAAACTTTATTAAAATGCCCGTAATACAAGCGTTTACCCTACTAATAAATAATTTCTTATTAAGTAACAAACTGCCACTTATATCCTCCTGCTGAACTGCGTGTGAACCAATAGCCGTTACTGTCTTTCTTTCGTCCACCTAAAGCGACTTTTGAAATACTTGTGTTATGTATTCCTAATTGTCTTGATGCCTCCATTGTGGAGTGAAACACAACAACCTCACCTGTTTTAAGATGTGTGCCAATAACTGCTTTAGAACGCTTATTGTTCACTCCATTTTTCCTATCTTGATGTCCTTTATCTTTATTTTCCTGCCAAGTTTTTAATTCTAAACGAGTTAAACAATAACTTTTGTAGTCGTTGGTTCTGTCGCAAGATGGAATTAAATCTTTTTTATATCCCGATTTTACCCAATTATCCCATAATTCTTGAAAATTAGGTTGAGATTTAATCCAAATTGCTAATTCTTTTTTAGTGTAGTTTGGAGGGTTATGTCTTCGTTTTTTTGAACTTGATTTTTGAGAACTATATATATCAGTTATAAGTCCGCCAAAAGTTTTAAGGTACGCAATATTATATTCTTTTACACAAGACTTGCATTTATCCGACAATCCTTCTTTTCTGATTTTATCCTTACTAAATTCAGAATTTAATTTTTTGATATTACATTTTCTGCATATCTTTGTCGGAGAGTCTAAATTATTCATTGTAATTAAGATTTTAGAAACGTTATTTAGCTAGATACTAAATAGCGTTTTGTTATTTATAGCAAGGTAGTGAATTACTTATAAACTATCTTCAAAGAGATAAAATATATTACATTTGAATAAATAATTTCAATATGCCCGTAATCAAAAATATATTTCTAAAGTCTATCATGGATAAAGAGTCAGATCCTTCGTACATTAAAAACGGAAACACACGCCATAATGAGAATGTTCGTTTTGGCACAAATGGCGGTAATGATGGCGTAGGAGTGAATATAAGAGGAACACTTCAAGTTGCAGATTTAACCGACGGCAATTCTGACTTTAAATGTATTGGGGCAAAATATAATGAGAGCGACAATACTATTTATTATTTATTAGCTACTACAGACGGTGTTGTTAGTAAAGTTGCTGAATATAGACTTGATGATAATGACGGAAGCGTAATACTTCACGACACTACAAGTATTTTAAAGTTAAATAAAGGAGGGTATATTACCGGTATTAATGAAATTGATGGCTTATTGTTTTTTAGCGAATGGGGAAACAACCCACGAAGAATAAATATCGAAAGAGCAAAAGGCTACGGATTAAATGGATATACCGAAAAGGATATTCAGGTTGCCGTAATTCCGCCACATAAACCACTAACAACTACATTAATTTATGCCGACCCATTATTAGACGAAAAAAATAACTTAGAAGAAAAAATGTTGTCTTTTTCGTACAGATGGAGATATTTAGATGGAGAATACAGCATATTAGCACCGTTTACGCCATTCCAATTTGAGCCTTTAGATTTTGAATATGACTACGCAGAGCAGTCTAATATTTCAATGGTAAATAAAATAAAATCCGTTGTTCTAAAATTTGACATAGGAAACAAAAGAGTAACCGAAATACAATTAGTTTTTAAAGAAAGTGGAAGTAATGACGAATGGATTATTGATGATTTTAATAAAGAAAAATTAGGTTGGAATGATGGACTTCCAAAAGAATATACTTTTGATGACAGTAAAGTCCATAGAGCATTAAGCAGTCACGTAATAAGAAACTACTCAAATGCAGTTCCTTTAACAAATAAAGCTCAAACTATTATCAATAATAGAATACTTTACGCACATTATAAAGAGAACTATAATCTTGTAGATGAAGCAGGAGTTGAAATAGAAATTGATTATGCGTTAGAATTAATTTCAGTTCCCAATTATACAGTTTCAGAAGAAAGCGAGATAATACCAACATTAATACCAAAACAAACAGCTAAATCTAATAGAGATTATGAAGTTGGAGTTGTTTACTTAGACGACCCTTGTCGATCAACAACAGTACTAAAATCTAAAACTAATACGATATTTGTAGAAAGCAAGTTAAATTCACACGAAAATTATTTTAACGTCATTTTATCGCATAACCCTCCGAAATTTGCTAAATATTTCAGGTTTTTCATAAAGCAAACAAAAAAAGGTTACGACCAATTATTACCTACATTCTTTTATGAAGATGGGGTATATCGTTGGATTAAACTAGAAGGTGCTGATAGAGACAAAATTAAAGAAGGTGATTATTTAATTGTAAAATCAGACACAAGAGGCTTTAAACAAAAACTTGTTAAAACTAAAGTTTTAGAGATAACTCAGCAAGAAAAAAACTTTCTACAACCAATTTCAGTTAATGATTCAATAAAAGAAATCGCAGGTTTATATTTTAAAATAAAGCCTGATGGATTTCATATTGATAGAAATGATTATAATATTTTCAATCAACTTATTTTTTCAAAATCAAATACAAATAATGGAGCAGGAACAGTATTATGCCCTAATAGTACTGTTGGTGTAAAGCATTTTTATGGAGATGGCTTAGATGATTTGTTCTCTAGCGGAACATTTACGGGAGCTACTGACGACAAAAGAAGATTCTCAATAACAATAGACTCAGTAGGAACGCCTGATAAGTTTTCTTGGAACAATGGCGTTGGAGCTAGTGGCACTAATGAAGATATAATAGCAGGAGTTCCATTTTTATTAAGCGATGGCGTATCTATAACTTTCACGGCAGATACAGGACACACTATTGGAGACGAATGGAATATAAACGCAAGAGCAGGTATATCCAATGATTCATTTAAAGCTTGGGCATTATTCAGAGTAACTGATATTAATGTTTATGACGCAGATAAAATATTTATAGGAGATATAATTCGTTTAGAATATGACGAGTTTAACGATGAAAACCATTTTTTTGAAATATTACATACATCAAACGGAAATTATGATAATATAGAAGAGTGGTTTTATAAAGAAAATATATTTAACGAGATTCAGGCACAAGCACCCGAAATAGGTCTTTCTTGGATTTGGTTTGCAAGAGGTAGTATTATTCAGGGTGGTTTTTTTGGTTCTGAATTTAGCCAAGTTGGCACTAATGGCTCTACACAAACCACCATGACAATGATAATTAAGTCGCAAGGAACTCAAAATAACCAAACAGCAAAGAGCGTGTTTATAGAGGCAACAAGTGAAGTTTTAAGTCAAGATGGGCAAAATATAATTGTTTTAGAAACAGAACCTAAAAACCAACCTCCCGAAATATATCACGAAATAGGAAAAACATACGATATTGTAAATGGACTTCATATTTCAGATAATCCAAATATTTCATCAGACCAAGACCAAACAGCAAATAACCCTTTAAAAGTCAAATTAGATTGGTTTAATGCTTGGTGCTATGGAAACGCAGTAGAAAGCTATAAAATTAAAGATGAATTTAATAGAAAAGGCTTAGATGTTGGAATAAGAGCCTTGACAACGCAAACAGAAAAATACAAGGAAGTAATTAGAAAAGCAGACATTACTTGGAGTGATGTATATGAAGAAGAAAATAGTTTTAATGGGCTAGGAACATTTAATTTATCTTTAATTAATTTTATTAAGCTCGATCAAGAAGACGGAACAATACAATTACTCCATAATTCAAACGGTAATTTGATGGTTTTTCAAGAAGATGCAATCGGATTAATGCCCTATAATAAGAATGTTATTTACGATACCAAAGGAGGAAATTTTGTTGGAGTTTCTACAAATGTCCTCGACGCAAAAAGCTACCAAGCTTATGCACAAGGAAGGTATGGAACAAGACACCCCGAAAGTTTTGTAGCAAGAGGAAACAGAAAATACGTAATTGACCAACAAAGAGGAAAGTTATTACGAATATCTACCGACGGTGCAACACCAGTTAGTGATAATTTGTTTGAACACTACATGTCTTTACTAATGGCTGCCAATAGCAACGAGTTTATGATTGGCGGTTACGACCCTAAGCACGGAGAATATTTATTCAATGTACCAAATACTTCCGGAATTGAAGAGTTACAGACAGGAGCAGACAATACTTCTACGTATTCATTTAAAGAAAAAGCACTAGGATTCCCATTAGTTTACACTTTTCAGGCTGATTTTATGCTCGAAGCTAACAACGAATGCTATGCTTGGAAAAACGGAGTTATGTATAGACTAAACGCTACCGAACAAAGAAATAATTTCTTTGGAAACCAATATTCAAGTGTTCTTAAATTTTTTGTAAACCAAGAATTTAGTGTAGAAAAAATATTCAACAATATTAGTTTAGAAAGTACACACGCCTATTTAATAAAACTTAAAACAAATTTAACTTCAAGGACTATACAAAAAAACTTTTTTACAAAAATAGAAGATTATTTTTTTGCTGAGATAATGGGAAATACAAATAACAACTCACTATCTAACTCAACTTTCGGCTTAGGCTCTTATGCGATTGTGAATGGAGCGATAGAGACGACTTTAAAATATCCTTCTATGTCTATTGGCGACTATATTAAAAGTAATTCATTACCATTTACTCAAAGTAAAATTATAAATATTACAGACACTCAAATAATTTTAGAAGATAACTTAAATGAAGTATCGTCATTCCTGTTTTATATTAAAAACCAAAATATTGATGGTGGTGAAATTCGTGGGGACGTTTTAGAAGTAACCCTTATTTCAGACGAAACAGAGAAAACAGAAATAAGAAGTGTTAATTTCAATGTCACTAAATCGAATATATCGTAATCTAAAGATATTTTGTAGATATGTGAAAATTTAGTATATTTGCAGTACAATTGCTCCAACAGCAGTAAAATATATAGAATTACCCTTTATTGAAAAGCTACGTTGGAGCAGCTAAGTAAATAAAGGTTTTTTTTATGGGGTGTTTTTAAATTGGTTGACCTCGTTAATAACCTCAACAACATATCTGAAAATAACTAAGTAGGATAATACAGTGAAAGCTCCAACAAAAATCTAGGCAATATCCCACAAACCGATAACCTAGTCATTTGCATATAGTATAATGCAAGGATAAGGTTTGTACGTTTTAAAATTAAAAACAATTAATTTTCGGGTGGTAATTTCTTGTAGAATTGTGATACTTTTTCATCTCCAATAACAAACCCAACACTTAATAAAGCATCTTGAACAGGTTTTACAGGACTGGTTGTGAATAATAGAAAGTAATTATGCTCTCTAGCATATCTCTCAACCTCATTTATTAGAAATTCTAATGCTCCTTTTCTGTTTTTTTTAGGAGCTTCTAAATTTGAAGTCGGATAAGCCAACCACGACATTGCACTATCTGTTTGATAAAAGAATATACAGTATAAATCGTATTTATCATCACTAACTACAAATACATTTTGCGGTAAAATTGATAGTGGGATTAAGGGGTAAGATATTTTTTTACCTTCGTGTAAAATTTGATGATTATTCCACCATTTAGATACGACATTATAGAAATCTTTTGTTTTTAATTGTCTAACTTTCATAGCGTAAATATAACCAATTACTTTTAGACTTATTTTTTTAATAAAAAAACATTATTTTTGTTTTTATAACTTATAAATAATATATTATGGCTCTAGTAGGTGGAATAGTAGCGGCTGGAACATCGATTTATTCAATAGCAGAATCAGAAAAACAAAAAGGAGAGGCAAAAGACGCTATAAACGCCTTTAACAGACAAGACCTTGTTAATCCGTTTGAAAGCATAAAGATTGATACTACAGCAGAAGATTTAGCTTTAGACAAATCTTTATCAAGTCAAGCAACATCTGTTGAAGCATTACAAAGAGGTGGAACAAGAACAGTTTTAGGCGGAGTTCCAAAACTTCAAGAATCAAGTGTATTGCTAAACAACCAAATTTTAGCAAGTATTAATCAAAAAGCAGCAAAACGAGATTACGCTATTGCAAATGCAGAGTTAAGAAATACTGCGCTGCAAGAAAGAAGAGAAGAACAAGCATTACAAGGTTTAGGACAAGCATATCAAACAGCAAGACAAGATACCGTAACAGGTGTTACAAATGCACTTTCAGGAGGATTAGCCATAGCAAGCGCAATAAACCCTGAAACTGGTGGTGTTAATTTTGATGGAAGACCTCCTAGACAAGATAAGATAAATGATAGTTTATTTAATAAAGCCGATACAGTTCAAACAACAGATTTCTCTAATAGTATTTTTACAGAGACTAATCCGTTTGCAAACCCGAACTCAGATATTTTTGGACAACAAAATAATCCATTTTTAAGCTTTACTAATCCTGCTTTTTAATAATATACTATGCCACAAAACACGACAGCAGCAGCGTACACAAGATTAAAACCTTTAGTTAATAATAACTTAGGGGCTATTGTACAAGAGCATATTCGTTATTACACCAAGCGAAAAGACGATAAAGAAGCTCAACAAAGCGCATTATCCGCACAAGCAGCAAAACTTCAATTATCTAAGAATAAGTTCTCAAAAAGCATATACGAGGGTATGATTCCTGATGTTAGTCAAGGATATATAGCTTCTCAAACAATAGATGCTTTTGATTCTAAGTCAGATTTAATACAAGACCTTGCACAAAGATTTACAGACGGAGACACAGAAGCAGGAAGACAGTTATCGGATTTAGAACGTAAATTTGATAATCTTTCCGCAGTTAGTAATTTATGGGGGGCAAAAGCAATAGAACTTTCTAAAGATGAAGCTAATTACAACAAATGGTTAGACAAAGACATTAAAAATACTACCGAAGCTGTAGGAAAAGGACTCTATAATATTAACAAAGAAACACTAGGTTTTAATATTGTTGACCTTGACACAGGCGAAACAAGAGAGCTAACAAACGGAGAATTAAGAAGCAATGATTACTTGACTGCGAAATATAGCGGTAAACCTAATTTTTTAAAAAACGGAGAACTTGTTGTTAAAAATTTACTTGATAATATTAAAGGTGTAAAGAAGTCTAATAAGCAAACAAAGATTGATGGAATGTCTTTAATAGAAGGTGTTTTTGCGAAAGACAACATTGAAGCAAGAAGTTTTTATGCTATGATTCGTCAAGGAGTAGTACTTGGTAAAGATGGAAAACCTATTGAATTTAAGGATAAAGACGGAAACCAAATACCTTTAGGCGACTTAAAAGACAAACCTATTTTAATGAATAAACTTACAGGGGCTTATTACGATAAGTTTGTATATCCAAATCTTGTAAAAGTTATTCCTAAACCACCTTCTACTGGAAGCGGAAGAAAAAGTACTAAAAAACCACCGGCAATAAATATAACCGCAAACGAATCAGGAGTTGTTTTAACAACAGACCCATTAATAAATGACCCTGCCGTTAAAAAAACCGCAAGTAAAAATACAGAGTCTTATAACGTAACTGGTATTAGCAGAAAAATAGGAAACGGAACTCAAACGATAGATAAATTGTTTTACAATAAAGATACTGGAGTTGTTTCGGTACAAGTATCACTATACGAACCTGTAGAAGTAACTACAAGTTCAACAGATCAAGAAACAGGCAAACCAATAACCTATACAGAGCAATTAGGTAAAAAAGTTAATACTAGAGTTATTAGCGGAGACGAAGATGTTAGTGAAATTGGGAATGTAATGAACGTAAATGATGCCGAAGGAGTGCTTAATTTAATTAATGAAAAAAGAGCAGAACACCAAGCAAGACAAGACGCTAAAAAAGGGAAAAGTAAAAATCCGTCAAAGAAAACAGAATTAACAGAAGAAGAAATGAAAGCATTTTTAGGTAATTAAAAAATATAATTAAAATGGACAAAGAATTATTAGAATTACTTAACAAAGCGAAAACAGCAGGAGCTTCCAAAGAGCAGTTAATACAAATTCGTGATAACTACCTCTCAAAAAAAAAAGGCGTTACCGAAGAAAATACTCCTTCTCCATCGGAAAATTCAGATTTGGATTCATCAGAACCGAAACAGATTGGTATTTCGGAATCTCAAAAAGTTCAAAATAGTGGTATTCCTACCGTAGAAAATTTAGAATCCTTAACCAAAAAAACAGAACTTGAAAAAAATCTTCAAAGAAGAAATGACGTTACAAATGTTTCAGACTTAGAAACAAGATTTAAAACACCACCCGTATTAGATAAAGATATTAATTCAGATAAAAATGAGTTTGATATTAGTATATTTAGCGAAGTTGAAGATAATGCAAATAAAGAGATTACAGATAGAGACAATCGTATTTCATCAAATCTTCAATCTTTTAGGGATGAAACAAAACTAACTAAAGAAGATGAAATAACATTAAAAGAGCGTTTTGATTCAGAAAAAACAATTAGCAAAACGGAAAATATTATAGATAATACTTTAACCTTTTTTAAAAAAGCTATAAATCCATTTAGTACCCCTGTAATAACTATTCCTTTTGAGGATGAAATAAATGAAATAAAAAGCATTGCTTTAGAAAAAGAAGAAAAATTAACAAATGAACAAGTTTTAAAAAGAGCGGAAGAGTTATTTATAGAAAAAGAAAAAGACAATATATTTAATGACAAAGCAAACACCTTTTTATCAGAAATTGACTCTAAAAGTAAAGGAGAGGTTAATAATTTATTAAACACAACCGCAAAAGGATTAAGTGACGAAAATAAAAAACTAACTATTTCAAATATAGCGTTAAAAGAAGATTTAACTTCTGGCTTAGAAGAAATTAAAAATAAAGCTGAATTTTTTAAAAATAACCCTCAATTAGTAACAAAAGAAGACGTCTTAGCCTTTAATTCTTTTAAAGAAGATTTAATACAAAAAGCAGAAATACGAAAACGTAATGACGAGAAGATAATATCAAACACAAAAGATTTACAATCTGTAGAAAAAGAACACGACTTCTTTAAAAGAACTTATGACGGTGTTTTTAGGGAAAATTTGGCTATATCCGCATCTGATTTAATAATAGGAGGTATTGATTTTGTTAATTTTATAAGTAAAGTTGAAACATTCGGCGGTATTCCTATTGGTTTTGATAAAGACAAAGACCCATTATTTAATACCTCACAAATAAGAGAAGAACAAAAATCATCAAGAGAATCAATAAGAAAACCTGTTGAAAGTGTTGAAAGTGTTGATGGATTTTTAAATTATTCATCAGATTTAATAGCAAATCAATTACCTATAACATTAGCAACAGCTACAGGATATGGAGGGTTAGCAGCTATAGGAGCATCATCTACTGGTCAAAAACATGCTGAAATGACTGATGATATAAAGTCAGGAAAACAGGATTATAATGCTTGGCAAATGATGTTAGTTCCTGTTGCACACGGATCAGCAGAAGCCGTATTTGAATTACCAACACTATCTATTTTAAAAAAAGGGAAAAGAGTTCTTGGCGCAGCTCTAAAAGAATCTCCTACATTATTCCGAAAGACTGCTTCTGATATGGTTAAAGATTTTGGTGGTGACTTTTTAAAAGAACATTCATCAGAACAAGCTACTAATCTTGTACAAAACGGACTAAATATATATGCGTTAGGAAAAGAAGGTAACATAACTGATAATGCCTTAGATGTATTTAAAGACACATCTGTAATGACATTGATAATGCAGGGAGCTCCACATATAATGGCTAAAGCTTTAAAGCCTTTTCAATCAAAAGATAATTTAAGAATTTTAGAAGAAAATGCTTTTAAAATGAAAGAATTATATAAGGATATAAATAATACAAATATTACTGATATAGAAAAAGCACTAATAAATAAAGAAATTGAAAAACTAACAAAAAATAGTTCAGATATAATGAGAGGCGTTATAACAGATGTATCTGAAATGGATGAAAAAACAAGACTTGAAATATTAGATATAAATGAAAAAGCAGGTAAATTAAGGATTCAAGCAAACGAAATAAAAAACAACGGGAAATCTAAAAATAAAGAATATTTGTTAGAAATAATATCTAACGAACATCAACTACTTCAAGAAAAAAGAGAAAATATATTATTAAATTATGCAAATAAAAACGAAATTTCTTTTAATAAACTATCGCAAGAAGAAAAACTTTCATACATTGATAAAGCAGGGGAAATATTATCTAATGAACAGATAAATAAAGGAAACGAAAACTTTACGATTACAGAAGAGCAAACACAAAAAAAAGCGGAAGAATTATTTAAAGAAGACTCAGTAAAAAACAAAGATACAGATAAAGAAAAATCGGTTTCAGAATCTACTACTAAATTTGCGGAAGAAATTTCTGAGAACAAAGATAACGTAGAAGATATTTCTGATATTTCAGCAGGAACATTAAAGGTTACTGTTGGAGACACAAGTATTAATTTAAAGAACGGAGAGGGAGACAATATTAAAATTGAAAGTGTTAGCACTAAAGAAGGAAAAAGAGGTCAAGGAAGTGCTAAAAACGCATTAGCTAAAGTTTCAGAGGTAGCCGACAATCAAGGTAAAACTTTAGAATTAAATGTTGTTCCGTTAGATAATTCAACAAAAACACAAGGTCTTATTAAATTATACGAAAGTGAAGGTTTTGTAAAAGAAGAAGGTTTCGATAATAAAGACGGAGGTAAAATGATTAGACTCCCCGAAACAACCCAAACATTTGAAGATATTGTTGCTAAAGAAAAAGAAAATATTAAAAAAACAGAATCAAAACCCAATCAAGAAGTTAAAAAAGTAATTGAAAAAACAGCTAAAACACCTAAAGAAAGCAATGAGACTATTACAATAGAATCTTTACGAGAAAAAAACAAATCAACATTACCAAAAATATTATCAAATACAGTATTCAGTAAAGACAAAAAAAATATTCCATATAATGAATTAGTAGGTAAAGACAACGAATTAGAAAACCCTGAAAACTTACCAACCGAAGAAGTATCTATAAGTGATTTAATCCCAACTCAAAGACATATTAAAGAAGCCAATATAAATGACGTTAAGGATTATGATGATGCACCAGTTGTAATAAGAAGGAAAGGAGAATTATATATTTCTGACGGACACCATAGGGTTGCAAGTTCTATTTTAAAAGGAGATTCTAAAATAGAAGTTAAAATATTGGATTTAAACAAAGAAACCAAATCAGAATCTAAAACTAAAGAAAAACAAGTTGTTCCAAAAGTCAAGGAACAAAAGACAATTATTAAGAAAAAACCTACCGTAAAAGAAGTTAAACGAAAAACAGTTTTTAAATCAGGTAAAAAATCATTTACTGTAAAATTGGCGGATGGTAAATTGGTAATCTCTCCATTGTACGGTAAGAAAAAACCATACAATAGTCAAATTAGAGACATTACTAAACAATACGTTGAAGCTACTGATTTTGACAAAGGAGAAAAAGCTAATTTTGAAGGAACAGGGAATCTAAACAAATCACAACAACACGAATTTATAGCAGATAACAGCAAAAACGCACAAGAAGTAGCTACAGCTTTAAACGAAGCAAAAAACGACATAAAAGATACAGTTGAAGCACAAGAATTAACTTTAGAAGATGCTATATCACAAGCGTTAAACGGAAAGTTTATAGATAAAAATAACCATAACCATTTTACAGATTTGTCAAAATTTTGGAAAGGCGGAAAAAACAAAACGTTAATCACTTTAGACGATGCAAGAAGGGTAGCACAAGAAATTTTAGGCACAGAGGTAGATATTAACGATGTAATAGAATTTGCTCAAAAATATAATTCTGTAAAAGACTATAACACAATAACCAAAGAAATAGACACCGATAATTTAGATAATTTAAAACAAAAATTCCAAGAACTAACAGGATTAAGACCAACAGACCAAAATATTAAAGATGTTACAGGGAAATCGAAAACCAAACAGGAACAGAAAACAGAAACAAAAGAAGATTCAGTTAAAGATGATGAAGTTCCTTTCCAAACTGAAAGCGAGCAGACAGGAATAAAAGGGAATATTTTACAAAAACTAATAGACACTCTTAAAAAAACAGGTCTTGCAAAAACAGTAAAAGTTTTATCCGACAATGCTATTGCAGAAAACTTAAAGCGTCTTGGGATTGAATTTAAAGAAACTCCATTAGGATTTGTTGACGGAAATACTATTTATATTAATTCTGATAAGGTTAAAGCAGATACTCCTATTCACGAATTTAGTCACTTATGGATGAATTATGCAAAAGAAAATCACGCAGAAACATTCTCAGTAGGATTAAACTTAATTGAAGGCACTAATTATCATAAAGCGGTACAAAATAATCCTGCATATAAAGATTTAACAAAGCAACAGCAACTCGAAGAAGCGTTAGCACAAGCAATCGGAGAAAGCGGTGTTGAACTTCAAAAAGAAAGTGCTAAAAAATACGATCAATTTAAAGCTTGGTTTAAAAAACTTTTCACAGAAATAGCAAAAGGTCTTGGTATTCGTAATATGACAGGCTTACAATTAGCAAATCTATCGCTTAAAGACTTTACAAGAAGAGCAGCAGCCGATTTATTAGCAGGAAAAAAAATAGGAGAATTCGACACCAAACAGCCTAAAAACAAAATAGATGTTGGTGAAAATAGTGGTATTGAATTTTTAATGGAGCAACAAACCACCATTAATGACATTAAAATCAAATTAAAAGAAACTATTTCAAACAAAAAAGCAGAAGAGAAAGATGTTAAAAAAGCATTTTTAGATTATTTAAAGGAGACGATTAAGCGAAAAGGATTAAACGAAATCCAATCAGGACAATTAACCTCGTTACTTAATCTTTACGACAAAACAGTTACAGAAGCAAAGCTAAATATTGCTATTAAAAAAATTGATACTATTTCCAATAAACTTGACCAAAAAGAATATAAAAATCATATTGGAAAACTTAAAAGCAGAGCTATTGCCGTAGAAGTTGCAAGGAATAAAAAGAAACGTATTGCTGAAAAAAGAACAGCCGTAAAAGATTATCTAAAACAATCAATTAAAGATAAAACATTCTTTTCTACAGCAACATTTAACGACATTGTAGCTATTAACAATGCGATAAACAACAATAATATCGACCAAGCCATAGAAATGATAGACAAGGTAGCTGTTCGTCTTGAAAAGAGATATAATCTTGTTGTTGCAAGAAATGAAACTAAAAAAAGAACCGCCGAAGAAAAACTTGAGAAACTGAAACAAAAAATTCAGGACGAGAAAAATAAATACAAGGACTTAAAAGAAAACTTCGCTAGTAAGAAAAAAGAAGTTGCAGAAGTAAAAAAAGCAGTACTTGATTATATAAATGACAGTCTTGATAATAACTTACTTGGAAAAATAAAAAAGAGTGATCTTAAAGGAATTACTAAACAAACGAAAGTCAGTAAACTTGAAGACTTACAAAATTCCCTTGACGAAATTGATAATATTGTTTTAAAACTTCAAAATTTAAAGCTAAACGATAAAATCACTTCGCTATTAGACAAGGGTAAAGCAGGAAAACAAGCAAATAAAGATGTAGCTAAGAGTATTGTTCAAGAAAGAGCAACCGTATTAAACGACATTAAAAAATTAATTAAAACGGCTAAGTCAAATAAAAAAATAGAGACTGAACAGATTTTAAACAAAAAACTCGATGAAATACGTGATGAAATAACAGAATTAACCACAACTCCTTCTCAGGTTGATGGAGAGTCAGGTGTTCTTATTCCTTTAGAAACTATCCCTGATAAAAATACGGAAAGAGTTAATACTTTATTAATAGCCGAAAATATCATACTTTCAAAATTAGCGAGTGATCCTGCGATAGAAAACCAATTCTTAGAAGGAGTCCGAACTAATTTAGAATTTATAGTTAAAAAAGGTAAGCACGAACTTATTGCTGAAAAAGAAGTTCAAACTTCTAAGTTAGAAGCGGAGCAAGCAGAGATTATTCCTGAGATTGACGGTAATAATTCAAGAAATACCAATGCGTTTAACGACACAATGGATAATATTAAAAGAAAGTTTAATAAAAGGAGCATTTTAAAAGGAGGGCTTGTGTCGAAAAAACTATCTCAATACTTTCTAAATCCATTATACAGTAACTTAACAACTCTTAGAAAAAAATTATCCAAAAACCCTTCTAATGGCTCGGCTATTAAAGGCTTTCAAAGACTGATTGTTGATATTGATTTTGCGGAAATTAATATGAATCAAATCAATGAAAATTGGGGTAATGAGATAAACGATATTAAAGATAAAATATTTAAAGGTTTTATTCCTTCAAGAAAAGCAAGGCTTAAAAATGGTAAAGTTAAGTTTATAAAATCAAACATAGGTAGTAGAACAAAGGCTGATTGGGCATTGAGCGAATCTATTGAAGTAACGATAAAAACTCCTGATGGAGATGTAAAAGAATCATTTAGCGCATCTGTATTATTAGATGTTCTTTTGAAGTCTAAAAATCCAAATAACTTAGAAGGTCTTGATAAATCAGGATTCACAAAAGAAACTATCGACGAAATAGAATCAAAGCTATCCGACAACGTAAAGCAGTATGGACAAGAAGTTATGGATTTTTACAAAAAGAAATATAAAGAGATAAATGACGTTTATAGAAAAATGTATTTTAGAAATTTACCTTTTGATGAATTTTATTCCGGCAAACTCAATATTAGTGGCGTTGAAGATGCAACAGATCAAAATTTATTTGAATCAGTACACTCTTTCGGCACAACAGCAGGAGGAAGTTTAAAAACAAAAACGCAACACAAAAAAGCAATTACTCCCTCAAATGTTGACTCTAATTTAGGTAATTACATTACTCAAATGTCAAAATTTATAGCTTATGCAGAGGTTCATAGAAGACTAAATAAAACCTTAAATAATCAGGATTTTCAAAAAGCTGTTTATATGAACAATAAAGGCGTTGGAGGGGATTTATTAGACCAATTAAAAAAGTTTAAAGAAAGACATATAGAGAAAACAAAAGTTCACGAATCTTCAAGGGTGATTAACTTATTAAATAGAAATTATATTGCATTTATACTTGGAGGAAAGCTAAAACAAATCCCTATCCAAATGGTTTCGGCTATTAACGGACAATTTTCTTTACCTAAAGGATTAACACCGAAAGAATGGGCTATCGCACACGCCAATATCCCAAAAGACGCATTGTATTTATTTGAAAACTCTAAATTAATAAAACAAAGACTTAATACAAAACAAGCCATAAAAGCATTTAGTTCTATTGATGATTCATATTCATATACAAATAATATGACTCAAAATGACAGAGTAAATTTAATGTTTAGATTATTAGGAACAGCAGGAGATAAGGCAAGAGCAATAGGAATGACTCCTATTAAAGTAGGGGATATGTTAGGAGTTTCGGGGCAAATTCCTGTTTTTGGAGCAGCTAAAATAAAAATAAAACAACAAAACCCTACTTGGTCAGATTCTAAAGTAGCAAAAGAAGCAATGCTTGTTTTTGAAGATTCAGTAAACAGAACACAGCAAGGACAAACTAAAGGTGTAAAAAGTTACGTTCAAAACCAACCACTATTAAAATTATTAATCAACTTTAAAACAACACCAATTCTTAATATAAATGAGTCTTGGATTGCTTTAAATGATATGAAAAAAGGAAAGAACGCAAGTAAATCAAAAGCACAAAACATCGCTACAATAATTAACTTTGGTATTTTACAAAACTCAATATACACCCTAGTAAATACAGCATCGGTAGCATCTAAAGCAGCTATTTTAGCAGGAACTTGGAATCTATTAAAAGCATTATTTGATGATGAAGACGATGATGAACAATTAAAAGGATATTCAAATGAGGAAAAAGATTTACTTTACTCATTACTCGGAGGTCAATTTATTGATGGAATGTATATTGGATCACTAAAAACTTGGATTGACTTGCAGTTGCTAAAAAAAGATTTCTCTTTTGGCACATCAATTCCAATCGTTCTAAAAGAAGAGATGGATAAGTTCGATAAAAACCAAAGAACATATTTAACAACAGAAAATCCAACAACTAAAAGAAAAGCAGGTATAAAAATGATTTCATCTTTATCAGCTATTCTTGCAGGTATGCCACCGAAAGCTGTCTTAGAATATTTACAGTACCATACTATTGTTTCGGGAGAAAACATATTTAATGAAGAAGAAAAAGCGAAATTAAGAGAAGGGCATTCATTTTCAGCCGTAAACTTTGCTAGAGAAGAAAGAACAGGTATAAAACTAACGGATTTATTAGAAATTGATGCAAATGGAGAAAGTCTTGATTTTACCGATAAAGAAATTAAAGAAGCTGAAAAATCACAGGAACTTATAAAACTTAAAAATGAAGCAAAAGAAAAGATAAAATCAGGAGATAAACTTTACCAAAAAGAAGAACTGGATGCTTTAGGTATAACTGAAAAATGGCAATTTAACAATGCTAACTTTAATAATATTAAATTTGATCGTGAAAGTGCAATAAGAAAAATAAAAAGAGGAACAAAACTCTATAACGATAAAGAATTAAAAAGACTAAAAATAACTCCTAAATGGCAAAACGATAACAAACCAAAATAATAATGAAAAATTTAAAATTAATTGATATAAATAAACTATCCGAGTTAAGAGAAAACAATCTTAAAGTGATTTTTAAAAATAGAATAATCTCGGCTAAAGATATTCTGAAACTATATTATAACGGAGTATTAATACTGAAACCAACTATATTAGACAATTAAATATTAAGAAACAAAAACAAAAACAGAGTAATGATTAAAACAGAAATTAAACAGTTAGTCGCTCATATAAAAGCGTTGCAAAAAGGGTACGACAACATCTTACTTCTACTAAGCGAAGATATTAAGATGGTTGTAAAAGACGATGTAGAGTCAATAGCTTTAAAAGACGACAAGATAAAAACTTATGCCGATGGTATTGATAAACTTTCAGAATCTTTAGACAAGCAACGAGACCGTATTAAGGTTAAACAAGCAGAACTTTTAAAACTTCAAAATCCCGAAAAGCATAAAGAGAAAATTGCTAAAAAAACAGAAAAAGAACACGGAAATTCTAACCTTAACAAGCATTTAGATGGATAAAAATTATCGTGGAAGAATAGGAAAAAAGATACTTATTACAGATTTAATGTCAGCAAAAGTATTTAAAAGCAAAAACAAGGAACATTCTTGGGAAAATCGTGAATACCCCGAATTTGATGATAATTTTATATGTATTTCAAAAGATGGGACATTAGGCGAAATTTTCCTTATTGACAATCTATACGTAGGTCTTCCAAGCCAAACAATAAAAGGAAAAGATGTTTATACAGATAATAATGGTAATGAAGTTATAACATACTTCGATAAAGAAATCTTAAATGACGGGCTTACCGGTAAACAAGCTAAATGGAAAAGAGATAGTTCTCGTCCTGTTGAATTTGAAGACCTTTGGTTTGAATACAAAGGAAAAATGGCTAATGAAAAAGCAGGTACTAAAAGACAAATAGTTAGGAATGACTTTGTAAGAAAAAGAAATAAGCTTGTAAAAGAAAACATTGACTATATAGACTTAGAATTTAATAAAAGAAAACACGGTATTTTCGTCAAAATAGACAATGACATTCACTATTTAACAGGTTCAAATTGGATGTTCTTAGAGCATTATTACCTGACTGAAAGTGATATTTACCCTAATTTTAGATTAACGCAAACAGAAGCTTATTGGCATTGGGAAGCTTGTGTTGCAGATACAAGATGTTGGGGAGAAATGAGAGGCAAAGGGCGTAGAACAAGTTGGTCAGTAGAATCATCTTCTTTAGCTCTTGATATGTTTACTAAAACAAAGTATGCTAAAATTCCAATCGTTTCTGAGCGAAAAGACCTTGCACAAGAATTATTTATTGATAAAATCGTAAAATCTTTTGAGTATTATCCAATATATTTCAAACCATTAATAATTCTTCCTAATGACGAACCACAAAACACATTAAGTATTACCCACGAAACAAAACGTAGAGAAAGTGGGAAAATAACTTATTATCCAACAAAAACAACCGCATACGATAGTACAAAAGTTAAGTTCCTTTCTATAAACGATGAAATCGGAAAATGGTTAGATGAATCTTTAATCGACTTTGTTTCAAGACACTCAAAATGCCATACAGAAGGTAATGGAAAAGGACGTTTTGGAAGTACAGCAGGAGAATATTTTAAAGGAGGTGGAGAGGAATTTGAAATTGAATATAAATCGGCTGATCCACAAAAAAGGAACTCTATTACTGGAAGAACTGAAAATGGACTTGTAAATTTCTTTATTGATATTTGTTATACAATGACAGAGCCAATGAATTTCTTTGACGAGTGGGGATATTCAATAGTTCACGACCCCGAAGAGCCTATTTTAAATGAATTTGGAAAGATAATTGAAGTTGGAGCTATTACATTTTGGAACGCAACATTTGATACTTTAAAAAAGGCAGGGGAAAAGAAAAAACTTAATGGTTTTCTTAGAGATGCACCAAGAAAAATAGAACACATGTTCAGAAATGAAGGTGGAGTAAATAATGATTTTGATATTGACAACTTAAATAATCACGCAGACTATCTAAACGGATTTACTCACGATATGCTTGCAGAAAGCACCATATTTAGAGGGAATTTAGCTTTTAAAGGAGAGAAATTTAATTCCGATGTAGAGTGGATTCCGCACCCAAAAGGAAAATTCAAAACTACTTGGATTCCCGACCCTGATAGACAGAATAAATTTAACGAAAAGGAGTTTCACGGAAAAAAAATAAATATGCCTGACAATGACAATGTTGGAAATTTTGGCGTAGATAGTTACGATATTATCGGGAACACCGGAGATGGTAACGGCTCAGATGGAGCTATTGCAGGGTATTCAAAATTCAATATGGTTGGTTGCCCTAGTCATTCATTTTTTATGATATATAAAGAACGTCCTGACCAACGTAATGATTTTTATGACGATGTTATTATGGCTTGTCAGTTTTGGGGAATGTCGGCACTTGTAGAAAGCAATAAAGCACGACTTTTAGAGTATATGTACGACAATGGATATACAGGCTATGCGCTAAGAAGACAAGACAAAAAATGGAAAGATTTACACGAAGCAGAAAAAATATGGGGCGGTATTCCGAGTTCAACACCTGTTATTGAAGATCAGGCAAATTTACTCAAAACATACATTTTCAATAATATTGGCGGAGACAACCTATCTACAGATTGTAAGGTTTGGTTTTCTGAACTTATTAAGGAATGGACTAACTTTAATTTACAGAAAAGAAAGTTATTTGATTTAGGAGTAGCATCAGGTATGGCGATAATGGGTTCGCAGTATCGAGTAAAAAAACGAAAAGTATTTAAAGGTATAATTAAAGGCGGAGTTTCTAAAAGAAGTTTTAGTGCTTAACGCATTACTTTTAATAAGACTTAATTATATATTTTAATTTATATTTGCTTTAAGTAAAAAAAATATGTCTAATTTATACTATAATTTCCCAAGCGACTTAGCTTCAAATGTTGAAAAAAAAGATTTCGCATTTGGACAGCAAGTAGCAGAAGCACTTGATAACCAATGGTTTAACGGAAACCTGACAAGTAGAAGATATTGGATTGACTTAATGCGTTCTTATTCAAGGGGCGAACAAAGTTACTACCAATACAAAGATACTATTGAAGGTAAAAAAGATGAAAAGTCTTCCGATGTAGATATGAAGACTCATAAAATAGACTACAAAACTTTAAAAATAATGCCGGTATTCAAGGCGATTATTACAAATTCTATTGATGAAAGTTTATTTAAGCCAAGAGCAGAAGCTATTGATATAACTGCCATAAACGAAAAAAGAGATTTTTTTAAAAAGTTAGATAAAAATTTCCACACACAAAGGATTGCTAGTATTATTGGAAAAGGTATAGGTGTAAATCTAACACCACCAAACTCTCCAAGAACAAAAGAAGAACTTGACGTTAAAAAAGTTGAGTACAAACCGCTAATTGAGATTGCACAAGAATTAACTATTGAAAATGTATTAAAGCTTGAAAAGTTTGAAACTGTAAAAAACAAAACAGATGAAGATTTATTTGATTTAGGGTTTTGCGTAATACGACATTGGACTGACCCTTCAAGTGGTATTAAAATAAAATACACCGACCCTTATAATTTTATTCATAATGATTTCGAGTATGATGATGGCCGAGATATTCGATATGCCGGAGTAATGATTCAAGGAACTATTGCTGACATAGAAAAAGAAGCAGGAAGAGTCCTTAGACAAGATGAATTAAATGAAATAAAAAAATACTCATTATCTTATCACGGAAGTAGCGAAGAATTTACTCCATATACTGCTGATGAAGATGGAGAAAGAACTTTTGAATACTTGTCATTTGCATATTTAACAAGAAGAGAGCGTATTCATAAAAAACTTCGAGGTAGAAATAAAACAGCAAGACTTATTGACCGTTCTGAGGACGGTTACGAACCTGACACTCCTAGTAAAAAAATAACTACACCTTATAAAACTTGGTATGAAGGGATTTGGATTCCTTCGGCAAGAATATTAGTTAAATGGCAAGAATTAGAAAATCAAGTAGTGGACGGTGTTGAAAATCCAGTTTGCCCGTTCTTAATCGCTGCTCCAAACGTAAAAAAACTTTCTGAAAAAGGAGATATTAGATTTGATAGTGCTATTAATAGAACACTTCCTATAATTGACGATTTACATAGAGATTGGTTCAAGTTCCAACAGTTAAAAATGGAACTTCGCCCAAATACTATCGAAATTGACACTAACGCTATTAATCAAGTTGCTTTAAACGGAGAAGTTATTTCTCCACAAGATATACTTGACTTGTTTTTTGGTAGAGGTTTATTGCTTAAAAGAGGATTTGATGAAGATGGCGAAGAAATAGCAAAAGCGATCACAGAAGTTGATGGAGGAATGAATAACACATCGTTAGTCTTTTTATCTAATGAATTTACGAACAATTATAACAGACTTCGGCAATTATTAGGGATTAACGAACTTAAAGACGGAACAGCTCAACCAAACAATAGAACAGCAGTAACGGTTCAAAAATTATTATTAGCCAGTTCTAATAACGCCACAAGCCACATAGTACGTTCTAGCTTTGAATTATCTTTAAGAGTTTGTGAGGCTGTTTCGTATAGATTGAAAGATATACTAAAAAACGACGAACTTAGAGAGCAATTTATAAGTGCCGTAGGTAGCACAAATGTTGAACTATTAGATGTTATTAAAGAAATTCCTGCTCATACATTTGGGATATACTTTGATTTTGAGCCTGATAATGAAGAGCGTGTTGCTTTTGAACAATCGCTTATTGCATCTTCTGAAAGAGGGGAAATTAATTCAGGGCAATACAATACCCTTCGTCAAATTCGTAATGCTAAAAGTGCAATCAAACACTTGGAGTACGTTATTGATTTGAATAGAAAAAAAGCACAAGAAGAAAAGATACAAAATATCAAATTACAGGCAGAAGCTAACGCACAAACTAGCATTAAGACAGAACAAAGCAAACAGCAAACAAAAAAACAAGAAACTGACGATGAATTATTGATTTTGAGGGAAAAAGATAGGCTTGATGAAGAAAAATCTAGGCGTGATGCTATCGCTTCTGAATTTGCAAAGCAACTTGATCATAAAAGAAATATGGAACTTAAAAGATTAGAGGTTGTCGCAAAACAAAGTATTGCAGCCGAAGGAGAAAATCGTAAAGATGATAGAGTTGACAAGCAAGACACTAACGAGTCAAAAAAAATACATCAGCGTCAAAACAATACAGCACCTATAGATTTTGAAAGTAAATTCACAGATATTTTCAATACAAAAACAACCGAAGAAAACATTAGACAACAAAACATATAAATTAAAAATAAATATTATGTCACGAAAAATATTAATTGAACCAAAGAAGATTACAACTTGGGATTCAGCAACTCCAACTTTAAAGTTAATAGATTCCTATTCAGATGGTGTATCTATAAAGTATGATCCGGTAAATAAATTAATTTCATTTATTACTAATTATAAAAAATCAACAGTTTTTTACATTAATGATTTTACAGAATTAGATAATGTTTATGGAACTACAGATTTAGAAGGATTTGTTAATCATATAATTGATAACAATTTTTTTAAGTCGGCATCGGGAGGTAGCGATGCTTTTGTTACATTAGATACAGACCAAGAAATAACAGGTGTTAAGACATTTACAAAGCTTTTAACAGCACAAGGCTACAAGACACCCGAAAACGACCCTAATAAGGCTTTGTTTAGTGATGGTTCGGTAGGAAAAGTAAAAGGTAAATTCCAAGAGGTAGCATCAGTAACAGGAAATTACGCAATAGACTATGACACAGACGACGAAGATTTAACCCTTACAGGAGCAACAACATTCACAGAAAGCAACATACCAACGGCAACTCAAAGTGTAGTAGCAACAAGATATGTAACAGGAAACTTTGGATTAACATTCCCTGCAACGTGGACAACAATTATAGGTACTTATGATGGTACTGTATTAAATCAAATTGTAATACACAGAAAAGGAAATGGAACAGCGTGGGTAACAATAACACAAGAATAATAATATGAGGGCAGCACTTTTATTTCAGGGGGTTAGAACTTTAGGTTCAAATGTATTAGCTTTTATAGCAAGGGTAACGGCTGATGGAGCGACTTTAATAACTAATATTCCTTTTGTAAATTGGAATTTAAAAAGGTTAAAAGGAGACGAAGGAATATTAATGATTCCTAGTGCTGTTAAACCAACTGTATTGTATAATCAGATACCTGATATTCCTCCCGCTGACTTTACTGTATCAAGACCATTTCCAACAACATATACAGATGAAAACGGTATTCTTCAAACTGCTCCTAATAATGTAGCAAGAGTAGATTTTAGCGAGGGTACAGGAATTGGTAGTTTGTTGATTGAAGAAGAGGGTACTAATTTGGTTACTCATAGTTTAGAATTGACCCCTTATTTTCAACTTGATTCGGGGATTGTAAAAACTCTAAATTATGGTATTAGCCCAGATGGAACAAATAACTCAACAAGATTAGTATATCCAAGTATAAATAAAGGGTGCTATAAATCACTTATACAGAGTGAATCTTCTTTTTCTATGTGGGTAAAAGGTGTTGCTGGTGAAACTATTTTTATAGGTGATTATGTTAATACAGTAGGAGAACTCACTATATTGACAGGAGATTGGCAACGTGTAGTTAAAATCTTTGAAAGTACTACTTTACAAATATCTACTAGATTTAATTCAACAGCCTTAGATATTGAAGTGTATGGGGTACAATTTGAGATAGGTTCAATAGCTACTTCATACATCAAAACAGAAGGCACAACAGTAACAAGACCACCAGACCAAATAACAAACGGTGGTGCTTCACAAGATATAGATTCAGAAAATGGAGCATTCATTATAGAGTCTAAAGCCTTAGCAAGTACAGGAGTAACAAGACCAATACTTCTTACAGATTCCACAGGAGATAATAGAATTGAAATATCTTATGGACTTACTAACATAGTCAATGTAGTTGCTCATAAAGGAGGTGAAATTATAACTAAAGTATCGTTTGAAGTTACAGATGTTACCGAGTTTATAAAGGTAGGAGTAAGGTATCAAGTAACTGGACTATCAGTTTGGATAGCAGGAACTAAAGTATATGAAGATTTAACCTTTGTTTCTTATGCTCCTAATACACTATCTACTGTTAGATATATGGACTTTGATGGTAATGTATTTGCAAGTAGAGTAAATGCTACGAGAGTACTAAAAGGAGTTGTTTTAGATAGTGAAATGATTGATAGAACACAAGGTACTAATGTAGTGGTTAGTCAGCCTATTTAGGTTAGTGGTTTGGTTATGGATGGTGCTTTCAGTATGATAGTAACAGGAACAGGTCAGATTGATTGGGGGGATGGTAGTGCTTTGGAGAGTTATAGTACAGTTTCTACAGTGGTGTTGAGCCATACTTATTCTTCATTTGATGGGGATATTAAGTTTTATGGAACACTTACTTATATTACTTTTGATACATTAAATTCTACTATTCATCACGATATAAGCTTGCTACCAAAAGAACTTGAACACTACCGCCTCTCAAAAAATAATACCGTTTATGGGGATATAGCTAATCTACCAAGTACACTAGATTATTTTCTATGTTTTGGTGCTAACACTACACACGGAGATATAGCTAATCTACCAAGTGGGTTGCTTCAGTATTATAATATTGGGCTTAATGAGGTAAGTCAATATACAGCAGGACACGTTTTTGATAGTGCAATTAATCAGTTTTATTCTAAACCAACAACAGGATTTGGACTAGACACCACAGAAATAGATAACCTACTGATAGATTTAGAAGCAAGCGGAATGAGTACTGGAACTATTACATTATCAGGTAACAATGCACCACGTTCAGCAGCATCAGATACAGCAGTTAATAGTTTAGTAGCAAAAGGCGTAACAGTAACAACATCTTAAGATATGAAGGATATACGAGTAAACAACGAAATAGTAATTGTCAATGATTCAGTTACAGAAGAAGAGATTATAAACGAGGTAATGGAATCAGCGAGAGTTGAAACTAACCACGATATATTTGTAGGAGGACTTTTAATTAATAAAAAGTCTAAAGTTAAAAAACCAAAATCTAATAAAAAATGAAAACGATAATAGCACTACTATTATTCACATCTTTGTCTTATGGTCAATTTATACCAAAGGATAAACAAATACACCTAGCAGCAGGTGGCGTAATATCAGGAGTATCTTATTTGTTTTTTTACGACATCACAAAAGACAAAAAGAAAGCCTTTTATTTTAGTCTTGGAACAGCTACACTTGCAGGAGTAGGTAAGGAAGTTTTAGATAGCACTAAAGAAGGTAATAAGTTTGATATTAATGATTTAGCTTTTACAATTATAGGAGGTTTGACGGTTGTTATTCCTTTTGATTTATTTTTTAAGAACAAGAAATTATGAAATTTAAAGAGACGTGTTTAGGTAAGTTTTTCAAACAAGCCTTATTGAAAGGATATTAAAATGTACACACTTGACAATATTTATGAATTATCAAAACTTAACAACCCTGTTAAGCGTAGTAAAGTAATCGATAAAAAAGGTGTTTACATTCTTTTGGAAGATGTTATGGTACAGATTTCTAATGGAGATATAATTAATATTAAAAAAGGCTTTGAATGGGATTTGGCAAGTGTACCTCAATTTGTTCAGAATATTATTCGGGAAAGTGGCGATGATGATATTGCATATTTGATACACGATTACTTATATGTGAACAAACCATATTCAAGAAAGTTCTCAGATCAGGAAATGTTAAAGTGGGCTAAAGCAATGAAAGGAACTAAAAAATGGAGCTTTAGAAATTGGGATATTAAAACTCGCTATTATGTTGTAAGAGCATTTGGAGGTATTGTTTGGAATAAAGGCTTAAAAAAGAAGAAAAAATGGTTAATTTAATTGAAAAGGTAATGGTAAAAGGAGTGTTTATATACGTTTCTGCAATTAGCCTTATAAGAACAACATTAGAAGAAAACGGAAACCCCAGTTTTGGTTTAATATTATTGTTATGTGTATCGTCTTTTGTTTTTGCATACGGAATTTATTCCCTCAGAAAAGACATACTTAAATACCTAAGAAAAAGAAATGGATTATGACTATAAAATTTTATTCATATCTTTTGTTACAGGAAGTGTAGGTGCTTTTGCACGCATATTTTCAGAAAAAGATAAAGGTAAAATAAGTATTTCAAGAATAATATTTATTTACTTAACGTCAATAGTTACAAGTTATGGTGCATATGAAGCAACAGGATTTTGGGGAGGCAGAAAAATAATAGGAATAATATCAATAATCGCAGGAATGGTTTCTGTAGATATTGTTCATATAATTATAACAAAAGTACCTTCTGCAATAGCACAACTGCCACAAATATTAGTTGAAATGATTAGAATTAAAGCAGGAGTAAACAATACTAAAAAAAGAGAAGATGAAAGTGTATGATTTTTTAATAATAATGATCTTCGGAAGTAGCATCGTTTTATTAGCAGTTAGTTTTTTATACTTGCTTAGAAAACGAAAAGAAATTGAAATCTACGAATTTTGGGGCTTAGTAACCCCTACCACATTCTTGTTAGGAAGTTTATTAGTCAACTTAGATCGTATAGAACATATACCATATAAATTATTACTTACAACATTTGTAATGTCATATAGCTACCTAAACTTTAAACTTACAAGAAAGTTGACCAGAGATATTTACAGCCAAGCGATAAAAATTAATGCAATGTTTTATCAACCACACAAACACGTTGAAAAATTGTTTAGTCAAAAAAAAGAAATTAACTATTCAGATTTAGAAAGCATTGAAATAAACGTTCCTATAATGTTAGCAAAAGGGATTGTTATAATGCGACTTAATTACCCATTTGAAGGACTACAATTTAAAACTTGGATAAAAGAAGGGTGTGAATTTGAACCACATTTACATACCGATTGCTGCGAATTTATAAGCGTAATTAAAGGAGAATTAAAATGCAAAATACAAGGCGTAAGTGTTCCGGAAGCCGAAATATTAATACTTCCTTCAAATATATTACACCACCCACATACAGAAATTTATACAGAATTATTAGTTTACTTTAAAAAAGAATAATTTATTTTTGAATTATGGAACAAGAAAAAACAATAGATGAAAAATCATTTAGGCTTAATTTAAAAATAGCCGTTCCTTTTCTTGTTTCAATGTTATTTATTACAAATCTAGGTACTAGGTATATTACTATTCAAGAACAAAATTCTAAAGACATTATTTCTAATGATGAAACAGCTAAACGGAGAATAAAAAATTCAGAAGAAAAAATTGCATTAGAACAAGAAATTGTAAGGCTTGAAGATAAATTAGAATACTGTAAAAATCATAAATAATGATACGAGATAAAAAAACTGAGGAAAGAATTAAAACTATTCATCCTGTACTACTTGATGAGTTACATTGTATTTATAATGATATTTGCGAACAAGTAAATTCTAAATATGTACAAGTTCGTTTTAGCACTGTTTTTAGACCTGATGAAGAACAAGATAGACTTTATGCTAAAGGAAGAACTAAACCCGGAAGAAAAGTAACTTGGGTTAAAGCAGGAGGGTCATATCATAATTACGGTTTAGCAGTTGATATTGTATTGCTTATTGATAAAGATAAGAATGGTACTTTTGAGAGTGCTTCTTGGAATACTAAATATGATGGGAATAATGATGGTATTGCTGATTGGTTAGAAGTTGTAGGTATCTTTAATGCTTATGGATGGCGTTGGGGATTATTCAATAAGAAAGGAAAGCGATATGACTTACCACATTTCCAAAAGAGTATGGGTTATAAAACTAAGGAATTAAAACAATTACCAAAAGATGAAAAAGGGTACGTCATTTTTAAGTAGAGAAATAAAGCTTCCTAACTGGTTGTTGGGGGTAGTAGTTATTCTAATTATTGTTTTAATAGCTACAGGAAGCACTTACACCTATTCGGAATTTAAGTCGCTTAAAAGCTCTTATTCTGATTCTTTAAAAGTTAGAGATAAAAGAGTTGAATTATTAGAATTAACAATAGAGAATGCAAATAATTTTGAAGATACTGAAACTGTAAAAACAAAGACTTATTGGAAAGAGTATCTTCGTGAACGTAAACTTAGAAAAGATGCTGAAAACAATTTATTTATTTATCGTAATTATACTCGGAAGTATATCGATAGCTTCCTCTCAAACTACAAGTTTAGAAGAACTCAATAAAAGAATACTTGGAGATTCAATTACTTATTCTTGGGATCAAGCCAATGAGTTTGTTAATGGATTAAAGAATGAAATGAAGTTAGATTCTATATATTTAGCTTTAAAGAGAGAAAACCTTAATCTATTGAAATCTTATAATTCATTAGAGTTGAGACTTTTTAATTATAAAGACACTATTGTTCCGGCGTACAAAAGTTTGATAAAAACTAAAGAAGATGATATTGTAGATTTGAATGTTTTACTTAAATCATCTGAAAAAAGTTTTAGTAAACAAAGAGGTAAAAAATGGAGATGGGGAACAATCGCTTTATTAGGAGGAACAATTTTAGGATTTATTTTAGGAGGAACAATTTAGAAAATATAGTGGCGAAAAATAAATAGCAATTACCTATAAAATAATAAATAGATATTAATTTAAAGTATTTTTGATTAAAATAAAGCATTATGGCAAAGATTTCAAACAAAGAAAGATACGAAAATCAAGACCCTATTTATTCGGAGGACTATTTTCCGATAACAGATTATAAAACTAAAAAAACAAAAACTGTTCAAATAGGTAAGTTATCAGTAACCCCTATACCACCTGAGCCAACAGACCCATCGTTGCCGGATAAAATAATTTCAGGTAACATAACTTGGCTTTCAGGATTAACCTATATCAATACCGATATGGTAATAAGACTTGCCGGTGTAAATTATGATTTACCGGCACAAACAATAACTTTACCTGATGCTGATATTACAGATGATAGGAGAGATATTGTTACTGCAAGATTAAATTTATTAGGAACACCTCAGTTTTTAGAGCTAAAGAGTATTCAAGGGAATCCTTCTCCAAATCCTTTAAAACCTATTGTATTATATCCTGAAACTGAGTTTGAACTCACTAATGCTTATATACCTGCTAATGCAACGCAACCTGACGGAGTTTCAATTGTAAATATTTATGATGAAAACGCAGGAGAGCCTGTTGAATGGAGCGTAGCTACCAACTCAATATACGCAATAGACTTAGAATCAACCGAAAACCCTTATTTAAACAGTAAATCTACAAAAATAAATTTCGATAATATTCTTTCTACAGATGTTATTACAGGTAGTTCAGCAATTAAAGAAAAGATTTTAGACTTAACATTTTTAAATTTATCAATACTATTAACTGATATTACTATAGGAAGTGATCCTAATTTAAAAACATCAGTTCCTAATAAATATATCGTTTTTAAATTAATGAACGGAGGTGTTCAAGTAGGTACTGATGTTCGTATTCAACATAATAAATATGGATTAAATACTACTATATTAGAAGTTTATCAACACTTAATTATTCCTATTGAAGATTTCAATTTAGATGTAACAATAGGGCCTATTAGTGGAATAACTGAAATAGATTCTTTTGAAATATCTTTTCAAGACAAATTAGCAAATGTAGTTTTCTTAGATGATATTAAGTTTGTAAAAGAAAATTCTGCTGAAACAGGAGAGTGTTGTAATCCATTAATTCTTGATGATTGTAAAGGTGTTATATCATTAACACGAACAGCAGGTATATTGGCTAATTCAGAAACTCCATCAACAAGAGATCTTTTTAATGTTGAAGGATTAGTTCAAGGTTCTTGGCAAAAGACTTTAATTAATAACAATTCACAAGAACCTAATATAAATGGAGCTGTTAAAGTTTATGGTAATGATTTTGTAATTGGAGAAAATATTTATTTAATAACTTTACACAATGGCTTTAGAGCTGAATATAGATACCAACGAATAACTGTATAATTATGGAAAGTCCTTTTTTAGATGAAATAATAGAGAATAGTCAATTTGAAGTGTTGTTTACTTCAATAAACCCCGTTACATTAAATGTTACAGGAGGTTCAGTAAATATAACTGATAATGGTGACGGAACTTATTTAGGAAAATCTAATGATACTATTACTTATTTTTCAATTACAAGTACTAAATCTGATATAACAGAAATACATGTAATAAAAGGAGCTACGTTGACAAGTTTAGTTAGCACTTTCGAGGACTGTACTAATATGAACATTTTTAATTGGAGTAGTAATTGTAATGTTACAAATATAACCTTTTCTTGGACTAATTGTTCGGCATTAACAAGCTTCCCTTTAATTGATTTCAGTAGCGTTACACTAGCGAATAGATCTTGGGGCGGATGTGTTTCTTTAACAAGCTTTCCTTTAATTGATTTATCAAATGTAATAATTCTTGAATATACTTGGATAGATTGTTCGGCATTAACAAGCTTCCCTTTAATTGATTTCAGTAGCGTTACAAGCTTTAAATCTACTTGGTTAGGTTGTTCATCATTATTATCTTTTCCTTTAATTAATTTTAGTACAGCTACGTCTTTTATATATACTTGGAAAGATTGCACTAATTTAGTGTGTTTTAGTGAATTAGATTTTAGCAGTTTAACAACTCAAACTAGCACGTTCTTTAATTGCCCTGCATTATTACAACCACCATCAACAGGAACAACAGTAAGAAACAATACTTCTGCAACATCAGGAACTTGGACAAACCCTAACCCTTGCCCTTAAAAGATAATAAAATATTATGTGGAAATTTTTAAGTAAAATTATAAATAGCGAAAGTCCTGAAAGCAGTAAAAGGTTTTATGGTCTTTGGGGAATGGTATTAGTAACAATAATTGTGATATACTCATTGATTAAAGGAGAAGCAAATGGTTCTATAATTAATATGTTTTATGCCTTACTTGGACTTGTATTATCTTTAGCAGGAGTAGCAACATATCAGGCGGTAAGCAAACACATTTCTAATAAAAATGAAGATGATAAAACGAATGTCTAAAGAGGAACAAGATAAGCTACAACTTCTCCTACAGAATATATTTTATTCATCTCTACACCATATTCGGATAAGTTTCTAAGCAATTTTTTGTGGATAGCTTGGTAAAAATGCGGAGTTACGTTTATAGCCGTAAATATTACTTCCATATTATTTGCATCTACAATCGTTGACTTCATTATTAAGTCTTTATGTTTTATACTTGGAAGCGATACCGAAATACCTGAACAATTAATATCGCCTTCAATTTTAACTCCATATACAATAGAATGAGAAGTGAACGCTATGGAAGTTGCTACTAATCTAATTTTTTCTTTATTAAATCCCATTAATCTATTTTTTTCTTTAACCCCTGACAAATCTTATATAGCGAAAATCTTCGTTTAGTTAGATACGTTGGAGGATAGTTAAAAATTACGGCCGCATTTGTCATATAATGACTCTTTGCATCAGAAATAATATCTTCCCTTTGTTTCTTTAATATCTTATTGTAATCTAATATTTTAAATACTTCATCGATACTAAAAGCATATAATAGTGGCTCGAATTTATAAAGTCTCTTGTAAAAAGAGGGGATCATACTGTAAATTACATTTTCGCCATTGATTTCTTTTTTTAAAGTAAAGCTTTGAATTTTGGTGTCAAATATCTTTTCATCTCTTATTAAAAAACCATTCCTTATCATAACCACAAATTTAGTAAAAAAATAATACACAATATAAAATATTAAAAAACATTTCATATTTCAAGTTGGCAACAATAAAAAGAAAGAGAGAATGGATAAAGAAGAAGCAATAAAAACTTTAGAAAAACTGAAAGAATTTGAAGGAAAGGTGAAAATGTATAATGACATAATTCACGTGTTTGAAATAATGCCTTTAAAATATTTGAAAGAAAACAAAATAGAATATGATATTCACGAAGTTTTAAAATACAATAGAAGTTATTTTAATAAATTTCCGAATAATATAGATTTTGATATTATATCTATACATAAACTTGGCGGAACTAGATACTTAACCAGTAAGAAAGATAAACATTACAAACACTTAATTAATCAACCTCAATCTGAGAAGTAAAGAAAAAATTACCGTTTTCATCGTTCTTTAAAAAAATAGAAAAATTAAAAGGATATTTTTTTTTGAGAGAGTTAAGTTGTTTTTCAATAGCTGAAATTTCTAAATTATATTCGTCTAAATTTTTATTGGTAATTTCTGACATAATAAAAAGGGTTTTAAATATTATTAATGATTATAATGTAGCTTTTAAAAGTATTACAATTTCCTCAATCGGACTCGGAATCCTTTTTTGTTCAGTTCTTCTCCACGGAGAAATAGTTGTTTTAAAGAATCTGCGGTTAAAGCTCCGACGATATATAAATCAATTTCAGGACGAAAATAATAACGAATTGACTTTATTACAGTCTCCAAGAAAGAAGATTTATAAACTGATTGAAATAGTTTGTTTTTCATCTTATATAATATTTGTAATATCATTAGTTGGATTTGGATTAACATTATAACAACTGATTTTAAAAAACTATTAATAAATAAACTATATAAAAAGTGATATGGATCTAATTTTAAAAGACAAATTCAGAAAAGTGATTATATTTGATTCTGATTATTCTGAACCTAACGAATCTGGATTAAAAAGAATAATATTAAGACCTAACATAAAAGTAGATAGTAATACTACAATAAGACTTGATATTTGGTTGTGTTTAAAAAACTTTTATAATAAGGATGAAAAAGAACATATATCTATGAAACACCAAGTTTTATTTGAATTAAAAAACAATACTTTTATTAGTAAAAAAGACATATTATCTATGTTTAAATTCACGCAAAAAGAGTTGTTTTTAAGTAAAATTAATCCTCAAGACAAACAATCTCAAACCATACAAGGTCTTTATCCAAATATCCATCTAATGCCCGACGTAATACTTTTGGGATTAATTGAAGACGTGAAGGATTCTCTTTATCCGATTTTAAGGGATTAATGTTTTTTTTTATTGGGAACATAACTGTTCCACAATCCACAGCTACTGACATAAAATTAAATTACTGCAGCCAACAATGTATATAAAAAATAGGCTCATTGTGAATACGATTAAACTTATACTAACTAAATATTATAACAACTAATATGAAAAGTCTTATATCTATAGCCTACTTTTCATATACTAAACGTTATTTATAATAGCAAATCTAAAAATAATTTTTATAGTGTGCAAATATTATGTAAAATATTTTGTATAAAGTTTGTTATATAATAAATGTTTTATATATTTGCAGTATGAGAAATATTGAAAGCCTACTAAAAAAGAAAAATATTACGATGTACCAATTAGCAAACGCCATTGGAGAATCACACCCTAGAACTTCGTATTTAGTGAAAACTAATAATTTTTCTGAAACTTATATAATGCTGAAAAAATCGGCTGAATACCTTAAATGTGATATTGAAGATTTAATTGAATTTCCTAAAAAATAAATAAAAATGTCAAAAAAGAAGACTGCTGAAAAGACAGAAGACGAAAAAAAGCTAATAAGAGCTATTGAATTTACCGTAAGTATTCAGAAGCACGAACTTATTAAAAAGGATTTAAAAACCAAGTATAGCAAATTTCAGCTAATGATATGCAAGTGGCTTAAAGTTGAGGTCGCTGATAATTATAGTTGGGCTTATAGAGTGCAATACAAAAGCAACACTAAAGCTTTAAGAGAAGGAGATGTATTAATTAATTCAGAAGGTAGAGCCTTTTTTGTTATGAAGGAACTCCAAAGAGTTGTTATATTAGTAACACCACAACCATCGGTTGAGCCACCGTTTATGTTCGGCACATTTAGAAAATTAGTAAAACCAAAATCAAATAATAAAAAATAATAATATTATGCAATTAAATGGAAGTATTAAATTAATCGGAGAAACACAAACTTTTGGAGACAAAGGTTTTATAAAACGTGAGATGGTCTTAATTACAGAGGAAGATTCACAATATCCGCAACCAATATCAATTGAGTTCATACAGGACAAATGCGATATTTTAGATGGATGTTTAGTAGGACAATCTGTAGAAGTATCTATAAATATTAAGGGCAGAGAGTGGGTTTCACCACAAGGAGAAGTTAAACACTTTAACACAATAAACGGTTGGCGAGTTAATGTTATTGGAGCTGCAAGTACACAACCTCAACCTACAAATGAAACTTTTGAGCCACAAGGCGGAGTTGATAGCAATGAAGCTAATGGAGATGGAAATTTGCCTTTTTAAAAAACAAAGTATATGTGTAAAAAAAAACATAACAGGAATTGTTTAGACTGCCACAAGAAAACAACTTTCAAAGAGTTAAATAAGTACGGAGGTATTTGTGAAAAATGTGCCGATGCTATAGAGTATCATAAGCCTACACATAAAACTCCTGAATACAAAAAAAAGGAAAGGTGTATTGGAATTGTTGATGAAACAGCTAGAAAAACTTATAACTTTAATAATATGAAAAACAGCATTGATACATTAATACCATTAATTGAGGATTGGGCTAAAGAAAAAGGAATACTTGAAAAAGCCACGCCTTTGGATCAGTTATCTAAAACAGAAGAAGAAGTTTTAGAACTAAGAGAATCGTTATTTGCACAGAAAAACGATATGCGGTTCTTTTACAACTCTAAAGGAAACCTAAAGAACACACAGGAAGAAATTGAAGATGCTATTGGAGACGTTTTAGTTACATTAATCATACAGGCTAAAATTCAGAACTTAAACATTGTAGATTGTCTTAAAGGAGCTTATGATATTATTTCTAAACGTGAAGGAGAAATGGTTGATGGAAAGTTTGTAAAAGAATAGTCTTGTGAAAAATAAATCTATGTTCAATAAAATAAGAGAAGATGATTCAGAAGATGGCTATTTAATGTCTGAATCAGATATAGAAGATTTAACTAAAATACTAAATCCTTCAAAACCTAATGACCGACCTTTTTATGCTTGGTTAATTTGCTTAGAAAGAGGAGTTATTGAGGTTGATTTAAAGCAATACATTCCTTGTAACAATAAAGAGTGTAAGCAATGTTCTTCAATGAGCAAATTATTAAAAAAGATAATTTAACTTTAAAAGATTAAACTATGGCTACACCAACTGAAATTAAAGCACAAATAAAAGCGAAAGAGCTGATAGATATGTATTCGACTACTAATATATCAGATAATCCGAAAACAGGATGGTTAATGCCTAGAAGTGTTGGTGTTTATTTCGCTATTAAATCTGCGGAGGAAGTATTAGAAACATTAAATTCTATGAAAGGAATAGCGAAGATTAGTAAAGTTACTTTTTGGAAAAAGGTTAAAGAAAATTTAGAAAATGAACATTAAAAAGAAACCTTGTAAGTCAATGGGGAAATCTAAAGGGTTTCAAGGTTGTGGCGAGCTTCAATTTAATAGAAAGTTTGGCTTAGGAGTTCTTTGTGGCTGTTATTCAAAATGGCTTTTAAACACTCCCGAAGGTCAAGAAGTTCTTGAAAAAGGAACGCTTTTAGGAAAGAAGAAAGCAATTAAAGAACAGAAAAAAAAGGATCGTGATGAGACTGCAAAAAAAAGGTTAGAGTTAATATCTCCTGATAAATATAGAGCAAAGTATGTTCAACCTTTGATTAATAAAATTGCACGATTAATAGATTACGGAAATCCTTGCACTCCTACAGGAAATTTCGAGGGAAAAATGGCAGGAGGTCATTATACGTCGGTTGGAGCAAACAGAACAATATGTTTAAATCTCCACAATATATTTATACAAAGCTTTCATAGTAATAGTTGGAAAGGTGGAGATGATAAAAAATACCGAGCAGCTTTAAAAAGAATATTTGGAGCAGATTATTTAGAATTTATAGAAGGGTTAAATAGTCATAGGTCATTGCAGTTAAGAAAGCCCGATTTGATAAAAATCAAAGAAAAAGCATTAGTGATAATAAAGGTATTGGAAGCAGACAAGGAATTATTATCGGCAGAAGAAAGAATAGAGAAAAGAAATAACATTAATTTAGAATTAGGAATTTACGATGTCGAATACTGCAAATACGAGGGGTAATCAAGAAGATGTAGAACCAAAGGTTTATGACTATTTCCCTACACCGAACAAAATAAAACGGGCGGTATTAGTTCATATACTTAGTGATGGCGAGTGTCCTAAAAGGTTTGAATCTGATGGAAATTTATATATTGATGGCTCTAAGGTTTTTAGGCGTATTTAGAGAATTAATTTGTATATTTGAATGTTGCTCAAATTTAGCGATTTGATGCAAAAGGCTCTCAAACTCCTGCAACATTCTTTTTTTAATAGTTTGAGGTAAAAAAGTTTGAAATTATGCAAGATGAAATATGGAAGGACATTCCCGGATTTGAAGAATACTATCAAGCCAGTAATCATGGTAGAATTAGAAACATAGAAAGAAAGACTTGGAATAGTTATGGTTATTTTTTTAAAAAACAAATTATTTTAAAACCTAACAAGTATGGAAAAGGATATTCAGGAGTTTATTTATATAAAAATAAGATTAGAAAAACTATTGGGATTCATGTTTTAGTTGCAATGACATTTTTAAACTATAAAATAAATAGTCAAAATATAATTGTTCATCATAAAGACAATAACACTCAAAATAATCACATTGATAATTTAGACATAAGAACTCAAAGAGCAAATTGTTTCACTCATCACAAAGGAACATCTAAATACACAGGCGTTTCGTGGAATAAAAGATCTAAGAAATGGGTAGCAGGAATAAGGATAAATGGAAATATAAAAAGGTTGGGCTATCACACTGATGAATACGAGGCGCATTTAGCATATCAAAAAGAATTAAAAACCTTAAATAATTAAACAAAGTATTTAGAAGAATATAAATAATTATTAATTTTAAATTTAATTAAAATGGCAAAACAAAAAAAACCACTATTTGAACTTGGACAAATTTATGATCCATCATTTGAAAACCTTAACAAATCTGAAACAGAACAGAACATTGATGCAATGGCTTGTAAAGTTGAAGAAGGAGAATACACGAAAATTCTTACTCAGGACGAATTAGCAGTAACAAAATCTGAGTTTGCAGAAAAGAGCCTTAGAGTAAGTAAGCTTGAAACTGAAAAGAAAACTGTAGTTGACGACTACAATGAACAACTTAAAATTCCAAAGAAAGAAGCTAAAGAGCTTTTGGAACAAATCAAAACAAAAACAGTTCGTAAGGAAGGAAAACTATATTTAGTTGACGATCAAGAAAACGCAATAATGTATAAATTCGACGAGAACGCAATTTGTGTTGACAGCAGAGCATTACTTCCTTTAGAAAGACAAACTACAATTCAAGGAGTAAGAAGTTTACAGGCAGGAACGTAAAGCCCAATCATCGCCTTTTGCGTGGTTGGGATGTAAGTGAATACAAAGTAACTGTTATCTACAGATAAATTAATAATGCCGATGGTGGAAGTGGATATACACGCCTGAACAAATGCGGTAATTGACGAATTACGAGTGCATATTAAGGTTTCCTAACAAGGTTTACAGGTTCGAGTCCTGTTCGGCATACAGATAATTATGGAGAATAATAAGAAGAAATTTGTTGATTTAAAATTGGGAGTAAAAAATACACCCAAAAAGAAAAAACGTAAAAAATAAAATATGAAAAACACAATTATTGTTGATATAGATGGAACTATATCAAAAGTAGGAAATAGACTAAAGTTCCTTTTGGAATCTCCTAAAGATTGGGATTCTTTTTATAATGCTTGTTTTGAAGACCAACCGATACGAGAAATTATAGACTTTTTAGCTCTATTAGAAGACCATTACATTATTGTTTTTTGCACCGGAAGACGAGAAAGTGTTAGAGAGATAACTACAAAATGGATTTATAAACATCTTGGCATTTCAACATACAAGAATAATTTACTAATGCGTCCTAACAACGATTATAGACACGACACAATCGTTAAGCCTGAACAATTAGAAAAAGCAGGAATTGAACTTAAAAACATAGCTTTTGTTTTAGAAGACAGAAACTCTATGGTCAAAAAATGGAGAGATTTAGGATTAACTTGTCTGCAAGTTGCTGACGGAGATTTTTAAAAATAAAATATGAAGTTAGAAGTAAAAGTAAAAAACGTAGTTGCTAATCTTGAATTAGAAGCAGAAGGAAAACCAACCGTTGAGGTAATAGCAATTATAACCGAAATGATTGATAAGCTTGTTATAGCTAGTAATGGAGTTAGTGAAAAAACTATAGATGTTGAAGAATCTTGGAATCCTAATTGGGAGGAAATCAAAAAATCACTTGAACAAGAGGTTTTTGTGAAAATACCTACATCAAGAATTGAATATATAGATAAAGACGGCAACAAAACATATTCTAAGGAATTACCTTCAAAAACTTTAGAAGATAGAGTATATGATGATTGTGTGAAAATGATTAATAAAATAGGTAGAAGGTTTTTAAGTTACAGAGAACTTAAAGGAGAATTTAAAATACCCTTAGTAGATGAAGACGGAAAAATATTCGCAGAAACTTCTTTGGATCAAATAAGATTTTGGATTAACAGAGAAAACAGTAAATAATTTTATTGTATATTTGACTTTTACACTCCATAAATAAGACCGATATGAAAAAAAATGACAAAAGTAAAAGTAACAAAGAAAAAAGGCAAACCAGTTAAGGTTAGAAAAACTACTATTAAGAAAAAGAAATAGTAAAAAATT
The DNA here is from genome assembly GCA_046055745.1 of Flavobacteriaceae bacterium. Classification (GTDB taxonomy): domain Bacteria; phylum Bacteroidota; class Bacteroidia; order Flavobacteriales; family Flavobacteriaceae; genus Marifrigoribacter. The sequence goes on from JASFZG010000016.1 coordinate 53,550, forward strand.
TAGATTGAGATTTTATAATTTAAGTTCGTTTATTATTTAGTTGATAAGGAAAAACCAACATTACTCAATCGTGTTGGTTTTTTTTGTGCCATTTTTACAACCTAATAATTGCAGAAAGAATCGTACTCGAAACGAAATGTTTAACCATCACACGACTTAGCAGGTCGGTCTTGCACCTCACAAGTTTACTTTCTTTTTGAGGCTAGTAAGGCAATCGAACCCATATAGTAATGATTTGCAATCACACACTTTACCAATCAGACAACTAGCCATTAGAGGAAGATAGAGTAATCGAAACCCCAAGTGTTACCTTGACCAAGGGTTCAAGCCTTGTTTGCCACCTTAGCATTACCTTCCTTTGTGGAAATAGTTGGACTCGAACCAACGGCCATCAGATTTTCAGTCTGACACTCTACCAACTGAGTTATATTTCCATTTGCACGAGTGGAGAGATTTGAACTCTCACGATACAGTTTTGGAGACCGACCGACACAACCTACGCTCACAAGTATTTTAGTGGGAGTAATTGGAATCGAACCAATACCTCTCGGACTACAGGTTTACAATCTGCTCTAACAAACCAATAGTTAGCTTACTCCCATAAAAAAAGCCCTACTAAATATAGTAAGGCTCAAAATCTTTATATTGTTTTTTTATATAGCCCTACTACCCCGTACTAAACGAGCAAAGTAACCAACTATATAAAAAAGTATTAATCATAAGGCAAATATACATATTATTTTTATAATTCCTATTATCTCTGTTTATTAAAGAAAACCCCAATAGCTTATGAAACTAACATCAACCTCACATCGAAAACAGTATCACTATCGGGGAATTTCAATTCACTAACTCTGTTTATTTATCTGTTTTATTCTTTTTATCTGCTTTTTAACTTTCCTTTGTTTATAGGTTATCCGGCTGAGGTACACACCACGTAAACAAACTTTTTATTTGTTAATTATCGATAGAACACATTTCTCGAAATCTTCAACTGTTTCGGAGGTATCGAAAATAGTATCGCTGATACTAATATCAAAATGCTCTTCAATTTCAATTATTAATACAACCAAATCTAAACTATTAAGACCTAAGTCCTCTAAGTTAGACGAAGACTTTACTTCTGATACACTTACTCCTAAATGTTTTGCGGTAATACTGATAATTACCTCTAGTACTGATTTGCCCATTATAATTTGTGGTCTATTAAGTTATTAATTGAATAATTATATATATGCTTTAAAGTACTCTGTGAACTACCCACCCACGGCAGAGCCGATGGGTTGGGCTTCGGAGGTCACAGACTCACCTAATGGCAACGCCTTACTCCGTTTTTGTTTTTTATCCGACTGTATTCCACAACCAGATATTATATTTAATCCTTGTTTAAGTATGTTTTTACTTGCATTCAAATCTCTATCGTGAGCCTCATTGCAACTATCACAAGTCCAGATACAATTCGTCAATATATTTTAAGTCAAGGTTAATTACTACATTTGTCGCTTACATCCCACCAACGCTAAAGCGATTAGTGGGTTTTACGCTCTATCTCTATAAAAGACCGGCCGAATACCACAACCTCAAACCAAGCATACAGGAGAATAATTAACCATTAAAAAAAACTCCCGTATATAGCTCAGTTCATTAAAATAACAACAGTCCAAATGTAACATAAAAAATTAATACATAAAAATATATTATTACTATCCTATTTCCCTTTACAATTATTACTATTCAACATATTACCGTCATAGTCAAACTCCTTATTTTTAACCTTACCTTTTATAATATAATGCTCATTCAGAACATACCACTTAGAAAAACCATCAATAGGCTCAATCAATCCCAACTTTATAAACTTAGACCTAGCATTATAAAAAACAGTCTTATTACTACGAACAGCCTTAAACCTACTATAAACAAACTCACAACAAAAACCATCAATATAATCATTGCTAAATTTAATATCATTCAATAAAGCCAAAAATAAACTCTGCTCAGACCTATTCAACTCAAATATCTTAGACAATCCAACAGTATTCATAACAATACTACCCCTACCATAACTAACTAAATAATTCTTCTTATTATTCTCAGGATTTGGCATAGTAAATGAAAGCACACGCTTTTGCATATACTCCAATAACCTATCTCTAACTTTTAAAGAATACCAACTCATAAAAAAAGACCCCTAAATGAAAAAAGCAACGCATCTACTCGCTACTTAATCCAAAAAGAGGTCTAATTATAATTTCTTCTATTGCTTTTAAGTAGATGACAACAACTTTACAAAGATACACAAATCCATTCAAAAAATGGTTACTAAATCCTATACCATTTTTTGAATGAAACCCATTCTATTCAAAAAATGGTTACACTACAGTAGTACTTTTTAAACTACACAAATCATACATTAACACAACAACACAAAGACTTAACAAGATTATGTTAAAAAAGTTAGTATAAAGAACAACATACTATAACATTACTCAAATTCAATAATATTACTCAAAGCCAAATAAGACGTTCTAAGAGCTTTTAATGCACAATAACTTATACTCATACCATATTAACGCTAAACGTACAGAAAGTATAGTGAAAATTTTTTTTAGAGCATAATTTACATACACTTGTATTCTATGGCTTAGTAGTGGGGAATATAGAAATATTTCAGAATGGTCAAGTGAAATTTTGAAACCCACACCCCTTGTTATTTTCTGATGTTGACCAAAACTTTTTAGGTTTTACTATTTTTTGTGTGTGTTGTTTGGATTACTACTATTACTTATTATATCCTTGTTATGCTTGAAGTAAACTATACTATTCCCTTGCCTTGTGGTATCAACTCGATTCTAATTGAGTTGATACCACTTATTAACCAACTATTGAAGCTTATTACATTAATTACCGTACAATTATATTTATTTTGTACACTAATTAAATTCTAAGCATACTTTAAAACCTTGTCAAGTCCCTTGTGTGCTACTATTATAAACATTTATACACTTGTATATTTTGTGGTTAAGAACTCTTTAAAAGTTATTTAAAACTGTTTTTATTACGTATTATTCTTTTGTTGTTTTTTTCTGTGTGTTATTATTTCTTTGAGTAAAGGTATTATTTTGAGTAACGTCTATATTTTATTTGTTTGAGAATATTTATTTTATTTTATATTTTGGTTATCGGCGTTTTTTTATTGAGTCCTTTAATTTGTTGGAGTTGTGAAGGGTTTACAGGTTTAAAAGTTTATTGCTTTATTGTTTTGCTGGAATCTATTTTTATGCTGTTTATCGGGTTTTTTATTTATGATTGGCTTATTAGCGTCTTTTTGCTCTTTATTAACTACTAATTAATAAAATACTTTATATCTTTTATTGTGTTGTGCTGTTAGTCCTTTATTGGCAGGGGTTAACGTGGTTTTAAGATTATATATTTTTATTGCTATTTATATTTTTATTTCAATATGTTTTATTATATTGCAGTATCAATAGTTTATTAATCTAAAATAACAACAAAATGAAAACTTTAAACTACACACAAAAAAGACGCTTTTTAATTACTTTAATAGTATTAGCTTTTTGCCTTCTTGGATCAATGGGAGCAAAAGCACAAAGCGCGCCGACTTATAAAATAGTAGGCAATGAGATTGTAAAGATTGAAACCGCAAAGAAAACGACCAAACCAGTAGCGACTACCTACATTTATAAAGGTAAAACAGTTTACAGAGGATCAAAGGGCGGATTATTCGTTTTTATGGTGAGTAAAAAAAGCGGAAAGACTTATAAAAAATATTTAAAAATCAATTAAATGAAAACTTTTACAACTATTTCGGGCAGAAAAATAAAAGTTTCTGCAAACCAAAGTAAACGGACTTTTACAATTAAGACGGAAAGCGGAAAATTTAGAACCTTTCCAATGAATAAAGAGGAATTTAACATAGAGAAACAAAACACGGGTAACGATTGGCAGCAGTTTTTAAAATCTGATGATTATTATAAAATTAATTAATTCCCTCACTAATTAACAGCCCGTTAAAAAGCGATTATCCGAGCAAAACGGAAACGGGCTACAAAACAATAAATTTAAAATTTTTATAAGATGGAAAAAAAAGAAGCAAATAAAAAAGTAAATAAATTATTTAATAAATGGTTAAAAGAATTTAGAGATTATTCAGAAGAACCAACAAAAGAGTATTACAATAATTTAGATAATTTCACAAAGGAATGTAAAAAGCTACATAATACAGGAGGTTTATATACTTCTTTAACTGATAAAAGCGCATTAAAAATGGCTTCAATATGTAGTTCTGTTCGATTTGTTGAACCTTACAGAATGTTAATGAAATTACAACACACAACAAAAACATATTAATTCCCTAATTCCCTGCAAACTTTTAAGAGTTTACGCGCCGAAGCAATGCAGGGAGCAAACAAATAAAACAACAATTTAAAACTTTTTAAAATGAAAACTACAAACATTTTATTTGTAACGCTGCAAATACTTTTATTTCTGTTTTTATGGGGAATATATCAAGGAGTTGAAAAAGTAGGTATTAAACCGATTTTTATTATTGAAATCTTAACCCTTGCAAATGTGATTCTTTGGATCATAGCAGAAAAAAGGGAACTAAAAAAAACGGATAACAAAAACAACTATAAAACCCCGAAGCAATGACAAAGACAGAATTAAAAGCAATTTATATAATTATTTTACTAATGGTATTAATCGGAATTTATACCGCCTAAAAACAGCAACATGAAAACAACAATAACAACATTAAGACAGCAAGCCGCAAGAGTTAACAAGCTATTAAAAAAAGATGTTTTCGAGATAGGAGAAAGAAACGGTTTTAAATATTTCGATTTTATCGACGGAAGCAAAAGCGCACTTTTTAACAGCGCATTAAGTAATAAAAATTTGCGCGAAAATATAAGCGCATTTTATGAAGGATTGATCTTCCTACAAGATGAAGAGACAGAGCAAAAAAGCGAGCAAATCGGCAAAAAAATAGTTTCATTATTTAACCTGAAACCGACAGCCGACACCCGAAAAGAAGAAATACAAAAATTTGATACTAATGGAGGAGAAAAAACATTTTTAGGCATAGGACGAACCGTTGAAAGAATAGTAAAAGAAACAATCTAAAAATAAAACACCATGAAAAATAACACTATTGAACAAATACAAAACCAGTTAAACGATATTAACTACTTATTGAACCGCAGCATAAAAACGCTAATAATTGACGTAAGGAGCGCAGGCATTAAGATACGACGATTAAAAGACAACCGACAATTTTTCACAGAAGCCAAAACGAAAAGAGAAATTTATCTTTGTCTTCAAGCATTTAAAGAAGGTTTATTTTTAAATATAGACCAATAAAAACACCTAAAAACAAACGCCATGAATATAGTATCAACATTTAAAAATAGCAAATTTAAAAATTTAGATAAAAACGAGTTTTTACAGTTAGTTAATTTCTACATTGAAGAAAATAAATATAATTGTACGCCCGAATATACACCCTTTGAAGAATACTATAATTTATTAAGTATGTCAGGAGATTATAAAAGGGCAGATATTGAAAGTTATTTTATTAATAATTTTTACCCGTTGAACGTTTTAAAATCATTTTATAAAATGTGGAGATAATCCGCCCGAAAAAGCAACCAACAAACCACCAAATAAAAGCCACGAATAATGACAACAACAGCAACAGAAATCAAAAAGGAAATTTTAATCGTTATCGAAAATGATTATAATGGAGACACCGCAGAACGAGAAAGAACCGAAGATATAAATTTAATAGTTAATGACATCGATGTTTTTTGCGAAATTCAAAATACCTCTTTTATTAATATCGTAGAGCAGGAAAAAAACTACGCAGGAGAAAAGGAAGACTATAAAAATAGTATTCAAATTGAAGCTAAAGGATCTAGTCAAAGCGATTGGCAAACATACATACTTTATTACAATGAAAAAGAGCTAAAAACGCCACAACAAAGAATATATTTTAGTGATTTAGTGAAACATTTAGAACGCTCATTTACTCACAATAATAATTACTTTGCCTCTTCATATGAAGTTGTAGAAATCGACGGCAAAATATTTAAAAGCGAAGCCGAAGACGGGAGTTGTTTTTCAATATCTCATGACGAGTTTCCCGATGAAGAAGAAGTAAAAAAAACATATTTGGAAATTTACGGGAGTAAGTTTGATAAAATAGAGATTAATATAAACTAATAATTTGTTGTTGTTAAGGGGTAAGGAGTTGTTACCGAAGCCCCGACAACACAAAACAAAAACATAAAGTTATGAATATAGAAGTAACAAACACAACGTTTTATAAAATTTTTGATAGTAATGATTTTGTAAATACTGAACACTTAGAAGGTGCAGAAAAACATCATTACTATAATGATGAAAACGAGCAAAGAGGAATTATAATATATAATTTCACAAGTATTAAAACTATAATACAATACTATTTAACAGACATTAACGCATAAAAATTTTACTATGAAAACTTTAAACATAAATACTCAAGGAGTAAAAGGAGGACAAACGAAATCTTTTAACATAGGTTATTTACTAGCTACTTTTGAAAATCAAAGAATTTCAATAGATAATTTTGAAGGAACAGGAAACAGCTACAAACCAAGAAAAGAGCCGTTAATACAAATAATTGAAGACGGTAAAAATTTATTTGAAGGAACTTTTGAAGAACTGAAAAATAAACTAAAATAAGCAGGATATGGAATATTTAACTAATTGCATTGCTTCTACAGTCGAATTATTAGAACCAATGATTGAACAAGCCCAAGAGATAGAATATGACGAATTATTAAGCCACGTAAGCCAAGAAGAATTAAACAACGTGTTTCCTTTTTACATAGGTATAGAGGATGTTTTAACCCTCGAAAACGATTACGCAGTAAGCTATTATAAAAGTTTTTTCGATGGTCAAAAATGCGTGTACGTAGAACATTCGGCAATAGAATATATTTTTATTAATAAATAAACAAATAAAGTTATGCAAAAATATTTTAAAATTTCAGGATATTGGAACGATGATAAAAGTCAATTTGAAAACTACATTGTAACCGATTTTCATTCACACCAACACGAAGAAATAGAAGAGGAAGACGTGTTTTATTTTGGAATCACAGAAAAAGAAATAAAAACGGCTATTGAAAACAAAGAAATCATTAGTGATTTTATTATTACTAGCTACCAAGAAGTGAAATCACTAAATAAAGAGCAGGAAAAAGACCGAATAAAAAACAACTATTGGAAATGGACGGAAGAAGATTTTAAAACCTTTGAAGAAGACGGAGAATTGGATCACGGCAAATGGTTTTTTTATAAAGCAAAGGACGGAAAATTTGAAGCCGTAATGAGTGGGCTTTATATGCACATTTTTGACACATACAAAGACCTGCAAATGCGAACAAACGAAACAGACTTTTTTGAATTTTGCCAAGAAACCACCGAACAACATGGCGAAACAAAGGGAGTGAATGACAAGGGAGAAATAAGAGAATTTTAAAATAAACCTATATGATAACTTTAAAATTAAACACCTCAGCAGAGGTAAACAAAGAGCAATACGGGATTATAGCAGCAAGGTACTCTTCACTAATTTCATACAGGAGAGAAAACGAAAAGTTTTTTATTAAGCCACTCATTTTTTTGGGGTATAAAAAGCAAATTGAACAACAGTTAAACCAAGAAAATTAAGCCACGAAATTATGAAAAAACTAATATTAATTATAGTCCTTGCAATAGGACTAAACGCAACAAGTCAAATCGAACTAGGATTATACCAAGACGTAAAGCTAGCAGTAACTAAAGACGATGCAGGAAACACGCCTTTTACAACTGATTTAGTCTTTACTGCTAAAATGTACAACGGTGGTACTAGAACCTATAATTGGACACACGAGATTTTCGTATATCCTTATTTAGAATATGCAGATTTGAGCGGAGGTACTTATTTACGTTATGCAATGGGTTTAGGTTATACTTTTAGATTACCTTTAAATTTAGCTATAAGTACTTCATTCGATTTTGGTTTAATTAACAGACCCACCAAGAGCGTAACTACGTTCAGTAGTAATGGAATATTTGAAGTTTCTTATAAGATAACGCCAAGATTAAAAGTAAGTGCCTTAAACACAATTGCACAACGTAACGATTTAGATGTAATGTGGGGCGGTTCACATTGGACACATTCTTTTTATGGCGGTGTAACTTACTTAATTCAGAAATAATGAAATATTATATAAACAAAACATCAAAAGAAATTATCGGGATTGAAAATATGCGAGAACTTATCACCCACCCAACAGAAAATTCCGAAAGGCTAGGATTTAAAGGATATTCGTATAAGGTAATTTACGATATGATTTGCCCTAACAGACTTTTAGGAAACGGAATAACTACTTTTTCTATTACTCATTCGTTTTTAACAGCTAATTACAAGCGTACAAATAAAAAAGTAGCCTTAACTACTTATCCTGAATTTAAACAATATAGACACGCTAATTTAATGGAAGAATCTAAAGTGTTAAAAATAGATTCTTTAAAAATATTACAAGCACAAACATTTTAAACCCAAAATTATGAAAACACTAGAACAAATTATTGACAAATTAGAAAATAGTAATATTTCGATTGACAAGTATTCAGAAGATAATATTCTTTGCGGATATGAACTAAACACTTATACAGATTGCGGAGTGAATCAAATTGTATTTTTAGATTTTAGAAATACAGGATTAATCCCTACAAATGCAGAAGATTTTTTAAAGGTTTATCAAGAAAGAATTGAAAGTATTGATATTGATGAAGAAATTGAACTCAACAGACAAGACACTAGTTATAAAGCAAATTTTAGCTTAACCGTAGCCTTTGAAGATTTTAAAGATTGGAAGGAAAACCTGCAAAATATATTTTCAAAACCAACAAAAAAAACACCTCAACAACGCCAATTTGAGCAAGTAAAAGATAAGTTTGGATCATTACTTGCAGAAATAGAAGAAACACTCAAATTAATGCCTCTAAAGGGCGACAGACCCTCAGACTGCCAAAGAACAGGTTTACAAATACAGATAAATGAATTAGATAGTTTTGTAAACGGGATTGAATTAGAAGATTTTACACCAAACGAATACAGCCAAGAGTGGCAACTATCATACTCATAAAAAGCAAACAAATGACAAAGCAAGAAATTAAAGAGATATACACATCTCACGATAGCGAAAAACTATTTACAGTACTAACAAATATGACTGTACGTAAAAAAAGAAAAAGGTTCGACACTTTCAACACTCCCGAACAGATAGACAATTCAATAGAAATGTTAGTTGAAGTTTTTAAAGAGCGAGGAATTGAATTTAAGAAAATCGGTATTAATAAAAAATGGGAAATCGCTGAATTTAACGAGCATCAAACATTTATTAAAATATACCCCATCGAGCCACTAACAAAAAAGAAAATAACCATCGAAGCAATCGGACAATATTAAAAACAGAAATTATGAAAATTCAAAACATTCCAATAGAATTAATTTTTAAGGAATTAAAACTAAAAGAACACACGCTTTATAAAGTAAAAGTAAAATCTACTGAAAACAACGTGCCACATATAGCTTTTTTATTTACAGGGTTTAAGTCGGGAGGGTATTGTGAGATATATGTAAATAACTACGAACAACCAATGAAAATGCAGAGTGTATATTCAATAAAAATAATTAAAGAATTAACTAATATAAAATAACAACGATGAATAAAGAACCAAAATTAAACGAAAACGGGAAAGTAGTAGGACAAGACAAAGTTTTAAAAGAACTTGGAAATGTATTTAGAGTATTCAAAACCTCTAATTGTGAAATACGCCCCCATTCATTCCTTACGGGTAGTAGCGGAACAGGAAAAACATTATTAATAAAAACCATTTGCGACTTTTTAAAATTAGGTTTTATAGAACTTAACGGGGCTTCTTTAACTAAAGAAGGAACAAGCGGAAATTCTTTAAGTAAAGCTTTAAGCCCATTATTACAAATGGAAGGAAAACCAACCGTTGTTTTTGTAGATGAATTTGACAAACTATTTATTAGCGGAAATTCAAATTCAGATTTAGCTCACGAAAGCACAAACGGCGTACAAAACGAATTTTTAAAAGCACTAGAAAGTCCAACTACAAGTGTATTTCACGACTATGGAAAATACGTGCAAGCTCCAACAAGTAATTGCTTATTTATATTTGCAGGAGCTTTTAACGGACAGCAAGATATTACCATTGACGACCTTAGAGATTTTGGAATTAAAACTGAATTTATAGGACGGGTTGGATTATGTTTTAATACCGCCCAACTGTCTTTAGAACACCTTTACACAATTTTAGATCGTAGTCCTTTGCTTTTTGATTATTGCGAAATTTACGATGATGTTAAAAGGGAAGATGTAATAAAAGCTATTCGTCAAGTATTGACGGCAAACCACGAAATGAACACTTTGGGAGCAAGACAAATCAATACCCTTATCCACCAATATTTTATTAAAGGTGGGAAGCTTGAAGATAAGGGAGTAAAAGTCTCTTTTCAGAAAAAACTAACATTAAATTAAGCTATGTACTACATCATAACAAGTGCTAAAAAGAAAAAGGTATTAGCAACCAAAAATATAGGAGAGTGTTTTGAGTTTATTTATAAGCATAAGGACGCTAAAATCAGAAAACTCGACCACACAGCAAAGCCCCGAATTTTTGACCGAAGAGATTTTTTAACAAAATTTCTAAACGAAACAAAAGAGCAAGAGCAAACATTCCAATTAGCCGAAATAATGATTGGAGGAAAATCAAATTTTGACGCTTTTTTAAATTCAATCGGGAAAATGGCTGAATATATTTTATACAAAAAAATTACTGATAAAAATTTATAATTATGAAACATTTTTTATACGATTTACTGAGAGATAAGGAGCTTATGATAAATAACGCCGAAACCATTTACGGGAAACATAGCACTCAAAATAAAGTTATATCTTTAGAAGGATTCGCTACAGGATGGACTTCTTTAAAACACTTTATTAAAACCGAGATTAAACGTATTGGTAAAAACAGACCAGTAGTAAAACACGCCCACACAAAAGGATGGTGGAAAGCCGTTAATGCCATTGGGCGTAATTACAATATTGAAATTAATAAAACTGTTCTTATCATTGCACGACAATAGAGATAGTGTAATTGCAGACTTAACAGGCTTCAAATTAAGTCATGTGAATAGTGTAACTTCTAAACATTGTAAAGAACATTTTAAACCTATTCAATTAAGTAATTTTAACGGGAAAGACAAAAAACAATTATATTATGGAAGCACAAAAAAAGAGTGATTTAAAAGTAAAAAAACTGAACTATAAGTTTACACGAAAATCAAAAAGTCAAATAGACTGGCTTATTGACGAAGCCAAGAATATTCATTACGCTTCATTCGACTTTTCAAATACAAATCCATTCAAAAAATGTATAAAGTAGAGAATACCGGCACGAATGAAATAATAAAATCTTATAATATTCTTGATATTTATAATCACGTTATTGAAAACCCGTCAGAGAACGTTCAGTTTTATATTGATTATAGACCGTATAGCAAATCAGATTTTACAAAATTATTTCTACAAGAGTGTAAAGACTATAAAATGCACCTTAAATTTTATTACGCAATTTACAAACCAATGAAACTTATTGATTATGTCGAAACAAAATTATCCTAAAATGTCAAGATATGAGGGGAAAACCTTAATAGAACTTTTTGAAGATTTAAAACTGTTATTTGCCCATAATAATCTAACTTTTAAAGAAATACACCTCAACACAAATGTTCCCGAAGAGTTATTACAAATATATTTTGGGAACGAAAAAAATGTAGTTAGTGATTTGTCAAAATTATTTGAATTTTCAAAAACAAGACTTAGATCACATCAAATGAATTTTGTTGTTTATCGTTTTTTTGACAACCAATCGCAGATAAAAATAGTAAGGATTATTGAGCCTAAAGCTTATATGTATTATGATAGAGCTACGCAAAATTATTATAGATTTTCATTCAAAAGAAGAACCTTAGACACAAACACAGAAGCTAATAAAGAAATGATTATCAATGAAATGGACGAACATTTACAAGATTATCTAAAAAATAAGCCATAATGTTTTGTAAATTACAATGTTCGTTGTATTTTTACAGTTGAATTAAATCAACCTCAAATGAAAGCACCTTATTTTATTAAGAAATTAACCTTTCCTATATTCCCTTTAACATACGTTTTCATAGAGTATGATTATAGTAGAGCCGAAACTATATCTGATATGGTTGCGTTGTTTTACACTTGGGAAAGTACCGCAAAATCAATTAATAATCCAATAGCGAAAACAGCCTACGAAACAGCTTCAAAAAACATTTTTAGCGAAATAACAGGTATCTCTTATAGCACTAAAAAATTTAAACAAATATAATGTCAAACACAGAAAAAAAACTAAAGGAAAGGGTAGATATAGCCCGAAAAGAACTCAATAATTTAGGCGTAAAAAGCGCAAGATTGTATTTTACGATAAAATACACGGAATACAGACCTAAAGACAATAAAGATGTTCAGTCTATTAATAGACTTGACAACCTTTGGTACGGAAAGACTACAAACGATTCTTTTACTGAAAAATTAGAATCTTTCGTGGTATTTAATAAAGTTCATTTTACTTAAAAAAAACCTATGAAAAAATTAGCAGAAGCACTTAATAGTGCTATGACAGAAATTAAAGGTCTTGAAAAAGACATGCAAGTTGGAAACACCAATTATGGAGGGTATAAAGGTATTTCAGATTACGAAGTTAAAAAACTATATAAGCCTATTTTTGAAAAAAACGGGCTTATGATTATTCCTACCTCTGTAAACGCAAAGACAGTAATAACCCGATGGGAAGAAAAAAACGAATATCAAGGTAAAATCACAATCAAACAAAAACAATCTGTTTTTACGGAAGCCGAAACAAAATATTTACTATTACATATTTCAGGAGAAAGTATTGAGCTTGGAGGATATGGACAAGGAGTTGATCCACAAGATAAAGGGGCAGGAAAAGCCACAACCTACGCCTTAAAATATGTTTTATTATACTTAACATTAACCCCTACTGGGAAAATAGACGACACAGATAATACTCATTCTAATGACATACCTGATAAAAAAGAAACTACTAAGCAAAAGCCTGTTCAGAAAAAAACAACCCAAGCAACTAAACCTATTTTAAATGATGTCGGTTACAAAAAATCGCTTTTGTCGGATAAAAAAGACGCGTTAACTAAGGCATTAAGTTATTACAATTTAACTCCTGAACAATTAAAAGGAATAACAAATAGATTGTCTGAACTAAATGAGCAGCCTAGTAAAAATTAAGGAGTTTTTTAAATCCTATAAATTTAAGGACGAGAATGTTATATTAAATTCAGGTTCGGTAATAACCAACCCGAAAAAATTTTACGAACAAAGCATTAAAATATTAGATGCTCAGTCAGGAAAAAAAGGGTTTTTACCTTACTATTTAAGATTAGAGAAATTTTATAAAATTATCAAAAATGAGAGGAAGTAAAGAGCAATTTTTGGAAATGCAACAACAAGCAGATGTTGATTGTAGTGGAAACTTATATCAAGAATATTTATTTAATAATTTTGATAACAGACAAGACCTTAATGACCCACAAGAAGAAAGAGACGTTTATTTATGCTCAGAATGTGATGCAGAAATGGATTCAGATAAAGGGGTTTGCTCTACTATATGTCATAAAGCTAATATGATGTAATTATGAAACATATCCTTTGTTTTTTAGGAAGACATAAATATAAAGAAGTTGAAAGACCTTCTGATATATATATATTACCCGATAATCAAGACTGTTTTGAACTCATATTAAGATGTAATCGTTGTGAAAAAGAGTCGGGGATAATTAAAATAATAATATAAACAAGGCGTTGAAGACGAAAAATATAGATTGTTACCAAATAGTTTATTTGACGCATTAATAAAATATGCTGAAAAATCTAAAACTCTTATAGATTATTTAGAAATACGGACGAAGATAAGGAATTTTGCGACCGTATTGATAAAAGGATTTATGAGTGGGAAACTAAGTTTAAAAAACACCAAGAACAAAAAGAAATAGAACACTATGAAAAAGAAATTGCTCGTATGTACGTTTAGTGGTGGTAGAACATCTGCTTTTATGGGGAGAATGTTACAAGAACACCCAAA
>JASFZG010000017.1:0-7844 GCA_046055745.1 Flavobacteriaceae bacterium
CTGTGAATAAATGAAAATTTAAGTTAATTTTAAACCTAATTAAATAGCTATGGAAAATTTTGATTTCAAACTCGCTACTTTTCATGCTCAAAACCGTTACCCACAAGCTGAAAACCAGCCGCATATTTTAGCACTTTCGGTTTTTGCCAACGCATAATTCCAAAGCACGAAAAACCAAAAGAGCTAAAATTTTCCTAACGCTACGATTTGGATAGTTCAAATAAAAAGTCTAATTTTGTTACTTATAGTCAACAGAAATAAAAATGAATAAAAGCACAATAAATGAATTACTTAATTCTCACGAGATAAACCTCATTGAGAGACATCTCATTTATTCTTTTCTTCAAAACAATAATTTAGAAACAAGGAAAAGTCCAATAATTTCAGAACTGTTAGCCGATTTTAAGACAGAACCAGAAATTTACTTACTTGTTTCAACTCTTGATATTAAAGACTTAAAACTTTTAGAAAATTATCTTGAGCTTTTAATTCCAAAAAATGACAGAAAAGTAAACGGAGCATTCTTTACTCCAACTTATGTCGTTGACTTTATTATCAAAGAAGTTTCGCCAAAAAGCAAAGACAAATGTTTAGACCCAAGTTGTGGTTGCGGAGCATTTTTAATAGGTTTAGTAGAATATTACCAAAAGACTTTCAAAAAAAGCGTAAAGGAAACCATTAAAGAGAACATTTATGGTTCTGATATATTAAATTATAATGTAAAACGCTCGAAAATAATTTTATCGCTGTTTGGACTTCAAAATAATGAAATTATTGAAGAATCCGATTTTAATATTTACAATCAAGATAGTTTAAAAGCTGATTGGAAAAATGAATTTGAAATTATTGTTGGAAATCCACCTTATGTTAAATTTCAAGATTTAAGTGATGAGAATAGACTGTATTTAATTAATAATTGGAAAAGCATTGAAAATGGAACGTTCAATTTATATTTTGCATTCTTTGAATTAGGACATAAATTATTAACTACAAACGGAAAGTTAGGATATATTACACCGAATAATTATTTTACCTCTTTGGCAGGTTTATCACTTCGTCAATATTTTTTGCAAAATAAATGTGTGACAAGAATTGTAGATTTTAGACACAAAAAAGTTTTTGATGCTCAAACTTACACAGCAATTACATTTGCTAACAAAAAGGTAAACGAATCTATTTTATTTGACAAAATTAAAGACGAGCAATCTTGTTCTGATTTTTTAATTTCAGCAAATGGCTCACCTAATTATTTAGAAAACTTGGAAGTTGGAAAATGGCGATTATTAAAAACCAATGAACAAGAAAACATCAAAACCATAGAAAGAATTGGAACTCCAATAAAGCAATTATTTAATATTGCTGTTGGAATTGCAACCTTAAAAGATGAAGTCTTTTTTGTAGATTCTGCCAACGAAGAAAATGGATACTTAACAAAAACCACAGAAAACGGAACATTCCTAATTGAAAAAGAAATAACAAGACCTGTTTATAAAATATCTCAATTTAAAAGTCAAAAAGATATTGAAAACAATACTTTAAGAATTATTACTCCATATCATACTAATTCCAAAACTGCAGTTCCAATTTCGGAAGAGGAATTTATTGCTAAATATCCTAAATGCTATGAATTTTTGCTTTCGGAGAAAGAAAAATTAGAAGGTCGTGGAAAAGGTAAAAAAGTATTTTCTCCTTTTTATGTTTGGGGCAGAACACAAGGAATTACACGTTTCGGTAAAAAAATATTAAATCCAACATTTAGTAAACATCCAAGATTTCTATTTGTTCCAGAAGAAGATGCTTATTACACAAATGGTTACGGAATTTATTTTGACCGAGACCACTCTAACAAAACGTCATTATTTGAGGACTCTACTCACGAAATGTCAAAGGAAGAAAACATTTTAGTCGTTCAGAAAATTTTGAATTCTATTATAATGGATTATTATGTTAGTAATACCAGTGTTTCTATTCAAGGAGGTTTTCCTTGCTATCAAAAGAATTTTATTGAAAAATTCACTATTCCAAACTTCACAAAAGAAGAAATTAATATTTTAAAAAGTCTTACAGACGAAATGGAAATTGACGAATTTCTAATAGAAAAATATCAAGTTAAGATTCAACTTCCAAATCTTGTTTCGTAGTTTGATAAAATATTATCTGTAAATGTTTCCCAAGATAATTCGTCAATACTTGCAGTTGAATTTTTATCCAATAATCCGTCATTTATCAACTCTTGATTTGAACTATAGATTTTAGCAGGAGTTTGAGCAAAATCAACAAGTAATAAACAAACTCTTTCGTATTTATAATCTTCACGTGTAAAATCTAATCTTCCATTTATTGCTTGAAAAGATTTGATGTATTTTTCTACAGCACCGACCCTATCAATAAACTGAACAACATTATCATTCATTACAGAAGCATCATATTCTTTCACAGGAATCATATAAACTTCTCCTAAAACCATTTTTTGGCATCTAACGTGCAAGTTTTGAGCTTCGGCAATAGTTCTTTCATAAAGCGTGTCAAAATTTTTAGCAAGCGAACTCATTTGACTTCGAATATTTACAGAGATTGTACGTTCTGTATAATCTTTTCCATAATAATCAGTTGCTTCTCTCAAAATTCCTTCAGTCATTGTTTCAGATTCAGGAGTGTAACCTTCAGGAGAAACGCAAACATCTTGATGTTTTTGTTTTATAAAACCAGCCAATTTAAGTTCAGGTTTTGAAGCTCCAAGTGGTGGATGGATTCTATCAGGCGAAATTCCTTTTCTAATTAAATCTGCTTTAACAGCTTCGTGAATAAAGTTAATTGGTCGAGAAGACCTAATCATTGCCTCTTTTGCTTTAATTCCACCTTCAATAATTGAAGTTTCTATAAGTTCTTTAAATCCATCAACTGCTTGTTGAATCGTTATCAAATTTGTCATTTCCAAAAAATTCTTTTAATGTTACTCCAAGTGCAACAGCAATTTTCTCAATATTGACTATCGAAATATTTCTTTGACCGTTTTCAACACTTGCTATGTAGCTTCTATCTAAATCTGACGCATAAGCCAAATCCTTTTGAGACATCTCCTTGACATCTCTTAATTCTTTGATACGATTTCCTATTTTAGATTTTATTTCCACGAATACAAAGTTGAGGAAATGTTGACTATAAATCAAAGACTATAAGTAACATTCAAAAATAAATCCAACGCTAAAAGCCATACACATTTGCAATTCGCTACATCCAACGCTACGCCAAAAATCGCAAAAGAGTATGTCTTTGCCAATGCTGAAAACCAAGCTGAACGAAACAAAGCCAGTGGGTAACAAAGTATAAACGTAATAGCGGAATAAGTGCTAAATTCAAAGTTCGTACCTTTGTAAGAAATGTAGTAATAAACCGAAAATTAAGTACATAAAATCCGCTACTACGCTTATACAAACCGTTGTGCTTAATTAACGAATGGAAATTATTAAAACCGAAAAAACTAGCATCTGAATTAAACTATTAAATCGTAAAAAATGAGTAACTACTCGAAAATATATTCCTTTATTTTAATTGTAAATACATTATTCTCTTGTGCGACAAATAAAATAACAGATATAAAACCAAATATAGATATAGAGGTTAACACTAAGCTAAATCCTGAATTAATAAAAAGTAGAAAAGCATTTTCAGGAAAGTTAAATAATTCCCAATACAATGTATTGAAAAGACATTTAGAAAAGGAATTAAATACAAAAATCCAAGAGGGAAAATCAATTCTTATTAATTACCGTCAAAAAGCGAGAAACTGTATATCATTAAGCTTAAGTAATAGTAATTTTTCTAAATTCACTAATAGAGGCATTAAAATTTCCTCAAGAATAAGTGCAGAAAATAATACATCTGACTATTTCGTTTATGAAAAAAACGCTTTTTATAAAAATTTATATAAAGAAAAACAGAATTTCAAATTAGATTCTGGATTTTTTTACAATAACATTTTTACTCTTCATGAGACTTGTGATGCTTTCTTTATTATTAAACCGAATGGTAATTTTTTAAAATATTATGGAGGGGATTATTTTAGTATAGTAAAAACATTTTTAGAAAAAAAGTAAGTAAAATAAAACTAAGCACAACACCTCATAAAATTTATGCTTACATTTAAACAAAAAACGAAACGACAAACATTTAACAAACCGATTTGCTACAACCGAAAAATCTCTGATTTTTCAGTCGCACAAATCTTATAAAAACCCGTTGGCTAAAATAGCGGAATTCAAATTCCAGCGGAGAAATATTCGTTAAAATAAAATTCAGTAAATTGAAAAAAATAATACTATGAAAGAAAAAGTAATTAAAAAGAAAAAGAATTGGAAATTAGAGTTGATAATTTTTGTTGTATTAATGTTAGCATTAATGATTAATGATGCAATGAATTATCCAGAGGATTTTATAAAAGGATATTCTATAATGAGTCCCAAATAATATACATTCTAGAATTGCAAATTGAATCGGAAAGATTTTGAGCAACATAACGGAGTAAAACTGAAACGAGATGATTTCTTAAAATGAGAAATTTAATAAATCAGACAAATTGCAAATTGACTTTCACTCTACCGAATTGAAAGTTAAAATGGAAATCTAAAAAAGAAAATTGTTACAAAACCGAGAAATTTCAGATTTTGACAATTATAACGGAATTGATTAAAATTTAGCTGAATAAAAACTGAAACGGATAAAATTTAGAACAAAATAAAATATGAATTCAAAACTACTTTAGCCAACAATGCATAACTAAAATTGCTAAATTCAATAAAATAGAATGTTTCTAAAACATAAAAATACTAAATTTAAACATCGGAAAATTACGGTTTCAAATCCGCAACTTTCGTTATACTAATCCGTTATGCACAAGTTGACCACACCAACGAAAATCGTGATTACATTGAAGTTTTTTGGATTTTTAAAAAAGGAATACTGGAACTAAAAAATATTGCGGAATTACAACTCAAACGGAATTACAAAACGTACGGCTGAACTTTATGAAAATGGATTTTTCAAAGTTTAGTTTTTAACGAGGAAAATTTAGAAAACCAAAGGTTTGAGCTGAAAATTGGAATTGAAAGATATACGTAAAAAAAGCATATACAAACATTTTATGCACAAATTCTTCCTAAAAAAATCTTCATTTTTTCATTTTGCAGATATGATTCCCTAGTATGCAGAATATATTTTATTAAGAACATAATATGGCAGAGATTTGAATAAACATTAAATTATTCAATTATGAAAACAAATTTTAAACAAAACAGAAAATGGTTAACAATTTTTACAATGAGTATTATTTTAGTATTAACAATAATGATATCGTGTAATAAAAATGATGGCATCTCAATTGATGCTGTCTCAAACAATGATGCAAAATTATTTGGAGAATTCGAATTACTTGACCTAATGATTGTTAATAGTCAAAATGGTAGTCCTCAAAAAGAAGAGAATTTAACTATTTTGGGAAATGAATTAGTTCTTAAAGATAACGGCTCTTTTATTTCTGCAACTGAAATGAACGAAGATGTTCAACAAGGCATCTGGCAATCAAAGAACGACAAACTTATTCTTATGTTTGAGAATGGTATGGAGTTTAATTTTAAAATATTAGAAATAAAGGATGATGCAATAGAATTAAAACAAGAATTCGAAGCAAAAGAAAACTATTC
The DNA here is from genome assembly GCA_046055745.1 of Flavobacteriaceae bacterium. Lineage (GTDB taxonomy): Bacteria > Bacteroidota > Bacteroidia > Flavobacteriales > Flavobacteriaceae > Marifrigoribacter. The sequence continues at coordinate 5,700 of JASFZG010000017.1, forward strand.
CAATGGTAATATCTACTATACGTTTATTAAGGAATAAATATCCAGTTTATTTTACAAATTTAAATGATATGGTTGTGACGTAATGAACATAACCATATCTATTTTCTATATTAGCTAATGATTATGAAAAAGGAAGTTAAATTTTTTATATACTTTATCATTTGGGCATTAGTACCTTTTGTAATAACATTTTTTATTTGGGCTTATCAATTTGCAGTATTTAACCCTGTTGAAAAAACTGAAGTTGTAACCTACTTCGCAATCTTTGTAAACAATATTTTGATTAGCACAACAACTACTTTGATTGGCGCTATGGGTTTCTACCTAACTTTCAAATATATCACACCCTCAATACTGAACAAAAGGAAAAAGGGACTTATCATTTTATATTTTGTTATTTTACTGGCTTTTCCTTTTCTGTTCATATATCTTTTAAGCTTTGTCTTTAATGCGATTTACTGGTTTTTTGAACTTTTTATAATTTACTCGTATATAATTCTTATTCCCTTTTCCATATTTGGTGCATTGTTACAGGTTTATCAATACTGGCAAACAAAAAACAGAGAAAAAGCAGAGCTTGAAAGACAAAATATACAAACGGAATTAGCACTTCTCAAAGCGAAAATTGATCCTCATTTTTTGTTCAACACAATAAATAACATTGATGTTTTAATAGAAAACAATCCAATGGAAGCCTCAAAATATTTAAAAAAACTTGGCAAAATATTAAGATTCACATTGTACCAAACAAAAGAGAATAAAATTCTTTTAGCCGAAGAAATTAATTATCTCAATGAATATATTGAACTTCAAAAAATAAGGTCTATCAATCCTAGATTTATCGAATTTCATATAAAAGGTAATCCTGATAATCTGCGGATTGCACCAATGGTCTTTATAACATTTGTTGAGAATGCCTTTAAATTTGTTTTGGACAAAAAAATTGATAGTTCAATTCAAATAGAAATTAAGATTTCGGTAAATGATATTACTTTTACTTGCAAGAATACATTTGACGACAAAGAATTAAAAGAAAAGAATAAAGATGGAATCGGACTTTCGACAATAAAGAAAAGGCTGAACTTAATATATAAAAATAATTACGAATTGAAAATCAATACCATCAAGAATCAATTTGTCGTTATATTAAAAATTAAACTTTAATGATTAATTGCATCATAATAGAAGATGAACCACTAGCATTGGAACGCACAATGAGTTATGTGTCAAAAGTACCGTATTTAAACTTACTAAACTCTTTTGCCAACGGAATGGATGCAATTGCTTTTATAAACAACAATAAAATTGACCTTATTTTTTTGGATATTGAAATGGACGGTCTTTCTGGTATTGAGCTGTTAGATGCTTTGGTTAATCCCCCAAAAATAATCATAACAACTGCGTACGAAAAATATGCCATTAAGGGCTACGAATTGAATATTTCTGATTATTTACTTAAACCTTTTAGTTTTCCAAGATTTCTACAAGCCGTCGAAAAGGTTGATTATGAAGCAAAAAAGAACATAATTGACAAAAAGAATTACCTATTTGTAAAAACTGAATACCGCTTGGAAAAAATAGCTTTTAATAATATTCTTTTCATTGAGGGAATGCGTGATTACAGAAATATTCAAACTTTGGACAAAAAGATTTTGACTCTAGAAACTTTCACAAAGTTGGAAAAAATATTGCCGAAGAATAAATTTTGTAGAGTTCATAAATCTTTTATGGTGTCCATCGATAAAATAGAATTTGTTGAAAGGAGTCGAATTAAAATAAATGACAAACGCATACCGATAAGTGAAACCTACAAAAACGAATTCTTTGACCTAATTGGATTTCCAAACAAAAAACAATAAACCGAATTATAAAAAAGTGTATCGGAATTTAACTCGTACGAATAAAGAAATCAATAAAACCAGTGCATAACAGCGTATAAAATTAATTGCTAGTGCAAGCTTACTTACGAAAATCCTCGCGGATTTTCTATTCGGTTTGTATTTGCTAAATTAGGTGCTTGAACAACGCAACTAATCTTATACCAAACGTTGGCAACAAGCAGAAAAAAATGAGTGCAGAAAGAGATAAAATGATAAAATCGCTGAAAGAAATTGTTATTCCTGAATTGCGGAATAGAAATTTCAA
>JASFZG010000018.1:0-6750 GCA_046055745.1 Flavobacteriaceae bacterium
TTATAATTAAAAATAAAATTAGTATAAATAAAATAACTATATTTAAATATCGAAAAATTGCGTTTTCAAACCCGCAACTTTTCATGTACAAAACCGTTGGCGTTAATTAGGAAAAAAGAATAAAATGGGTAATTATAAAAATATTGAACACGATTTTATAGAGAGAACAATGAATTTAATCTCTCAATATGAATCTTTATTGCATAGATTTCCTTTTGAAGAACAATATAATTACACATTATTGATAAATTGTTTGTTAGGTATTATTGTTTTACCGAAAGAAAGAGTTTTTTCTCATATTCCAAATCCAAGACTAACAAATGCATTAAAGCGAAAAATGGGGTTGGATGCATCAAAGATAAATCCTAATTATACAAATTTGCGTGATTTAATAATTGGATTACGCAATTCAATCGCACATTTTAACTTTGAAATCATTTCACAAACAGATGATTTTTTAGTTGATAATATTGTTTTTAACAAATCTATTGAAGACGGCGGAACTGAAATAGCATCTTTTAAATCAGATGAACTATTACCTTTTATTAGATATTATGCAGATTGGGTTAAAACTAACATTTTAGAGTATAGATAATGGGGTATTTAATAATTGCAGGATTTGTCTTTTTAATGGTTTGTATTGCATATGGATTTGCGGGTGGGCTTTTATATCTAATATATTTACCATTTAAAAAAAAATTAATCAAAAAAGGGAAACTAACTAAACAGAAAAGCAAACTTATCAATCGGTTATATATTGGATTAATTTTCTTACTTGCTGTATTTTCAACTTGGACTGCTTTTTTTCCGATGAATGGATTTTATAAAGAAGAATTTGAGAATAATACAGAATTGAAATTTCCTGAGTCTGGAAAAATCATATCCAAAGATTCTGAATATCCAGATTTTCACGGAGATTATTGGGCTGCTGCGATTATTGAAGTAAATGAAAAAGATTTTAAAAAATTAAAAGATGAATTAATAAATAGTGAGAATTTTATAGTAGATACTTCAAACAAAAAAATTGGAATTACAAGGGAATTTGATAATTTGATAAAAAATATAGAATATGAAGATATTGAAATTGTTTTTCTTAATAAGACGAAAGAGTGGTTTAAAATTGCCTTTTTGAAAGATGGTAAAACAATAATATTTGAAAGAAGTAGCACTTGAAAAAGAAAAATAACTAACGCCAACAATGTATATAAGGCATTGGGCAAGGGATAGTTAAATTGAATATTGTGAATATAAATAAACAGTGTAGTAAAATGAAAGTTAGGTGTTTCAAAACGCCCAACGCCTCATATACTCACCGTTGTGTATAATGCGAAAAAACGAACTAAATTTAAATGAAAACATAAAAAATTTATGAATAAAATAATTACAATAATTTGCTTGTTCTTCTTGTTAAAAGGAATAGCTCAAAATAAAAAAGCGACATTATATTTTAAAGATGGAACTATTCAGACTGGTTTAGCAAAAAAAACAGATTTCAATGAAATAAAATTTAGAATAAATAAAGAATCAAAAAATGTTAAATATAACTCAAGAACTATTTCAAAAATGATTTTGAACGAAGGGAAAGTTGATGTCGAATATGTATACAGAACAATTCCAGATAGAAAAAATCCTGTTTTACTTGAACCACTTGAAAAGGGAAGTATCACAATTTATAAAGAAAATAAAAAAAACATAGGAGGTTCAATAAGCACTTATTTTTATATATCAAAAGGAAATGGAAATATGGCTTTTAAACTAGGTCACGTAAATTATCCTTTTCATTTAAGACTTATCAATCCAAACAAACGTTTTAATTACAATACAAAATCAAGGAAAATATTAAAAAAAGCACTAAGTAATTTTAAAGATTGTCCAGATTTAATGAAAAAAATTGAAAACAAAGAGTTTAAGAAAAAAGGAATTTTAAAAATTGTAAAGTATTACAATGCCAACTGTGGTAGTTAATTCAGATTATCAGAAAGCACTATACACAACAACTCATAAAATTAATGCTTACATTTGAGTAAAAATTGAAAATAATGACAAAAAACAAAGGTTAAAGTTAGGCGGAAAAATCTCATATTTGAAGTCGCACTAATCTTATAAAAGCCCGTTACAGCCAATATGACCTGAAAAAAATCGAGAACTCTAACTAAACAAACTGAGCAATAAAATTTTAATTAATATTAAATATAATGGAAAACAAAAAACGTAACATCGAGTTTCTTTATGAAATGGGAACAATCAGATTTATTCCAAGAATTTGGAGACAGTTTTTAAATAAAGATTTTGCAAATTTATCAGAACACATTTTTAGAGTTGTTTGGACTGCCATTATTATTGCTAAAGAAGAAAATGCCGATATAAATAAAGTGATAAAAATGGCATTAATTCACGACATTGTTGAATCAAGAAATTCTGATGTTCATTATTTATCAAGAATGTACACAAAAAGAAATGATGTAGCTGCGATTAAAGATATTTTAAAAGAGACTTCCATTGAAGATGAGTTTCTTGAATTATTCTATGAATATGAAGAAAGAGAATCTATCGAGGCACAAATTGTTAAAGACGCTGACAACCTAGATGTCGATTTTGAATTGCAAGAACAATACGTTAATGGAATTAAAATTAAAGAGGATTTTCAAGTAATGAGAGATAGAGTTTACGAAATTTTATTTACAGAAACAGCTAAAAGAATGTGGAAAGAAATTCAAAATTCTAATCCTCACGATTGGCATATAAATGGAAATAATAGATTTAATAATGGTGATTGGAAAAACAATGAATAAAATACTGGCTGTAACACCTCATAAAATTTATGCTTACATTTAAACTAAATTTAAACCGACAAACATTCAACTAACGATTTGCTACAACGGAAAAATCTCAGATTTTTCAGTCGCACAAATCTTATAAAAACCCGTTGTAAAACATTTGAATGAAAAAATTATGAATAGTAAATTTATTAGAATTTTAGTAATTATAAACGGAATATTAATCCCAATATTTATTCTGCTTATGATTGGAAGTTTTCTAACAGAAGTATATTGGAAACCAAGCAATAACACAAAGACTAAGTCTGAAAAGTCTGAAAAAGTAAACCGTGAATTTGAAGTCAAATATTCTTCTCCCATGAAAATACCAAATTCTGAAAATTATTTTGTTGCCATATCGAAAAAATATAAAAATTTATATTCTTTTGATTTAGATGAAGAAACACTAGATTTAGTTCCAAAAAATACAGTAAATATTATTTTCTTAGACAAAGAATTTAACGTTATTGGGAAATTATTAGAAAAAGGAGGGTCGATTTCCAGTATGCTTATTCCAAATTTCATCTCAAATAAAGAAAATGTAATTAAAAATATAAAATATATATCGTATTACATTGCAAATGAGGACACAAATAAAGATGGAATAATTAATCGTTCTGACCAACATTATGTTTATGTGTCTAATCTAAATGGAAAAAATCTAACAAAAATAACTGATAGAATAGTTAAACAATACCAGTGGATAAACAATAATTGCGACTTACTTCTGACTTTTAAAAATAAAAACAACACTGAAAATTTGATATATGGAGTTTATAACATTAAAAATAAAACTATAACCGAAACTAAAAGTTTAAATCCATCTGAGTAAAAAACGTTTTACAACACGGTATAAAATTTATGCTTAAATTTGAGCTAATTAGGAAACTGACAAACATAATAACAAGCGATTTGTACACTGAAAATCCTGCGGATTTTAGGTCGCACAAATCTTATACATAACCGTTGGCAACTATAAGGATTGACAATTTGTCTTAACAAATAAAATTTGTAAATGATGCATATTAGGTGTATATTTACATCAAAATATAAAATTATGACAAGACAAAGTATTTCATTTACAGAACCGAATGATAATTGGTTAAAGGCTCAAATTGAGAATAAAGAATATTCGAGTAAAAGCGAATTAGTTAATGATTTGATTAGACAAGCGAGAAAGCAACAATCTCAAATTGATTGGATTAGTTCCAAATTGGAAAGAGCTGAAAAAAGCGGATTTACTACAGATTCTAAAGAACAAATTTTGGCTCAATCAAAATCCTTATTGAATGACTAATTATAGGCTGAGTAATACAGCAAAAGAAGATTTAATAAGAATTCATCATTACGGAGTAAGAACATTTGGAGAAAGACAAGCCGATAAATATTTTGATTCGTTTTTTGAATATTTTGATAGAATATCAAAAAGTCCATATTCATTTGAATCAGTTGATTACATCAAAATAAGATATAGAAGATGTGTTTGTGGTTCAGATTCGATTTATTTTAGGATAAATGAAAATGATAAAGCTGTAGAAATTATGACAATAATTGGACGACAAGATTTGAAAAATATACTTTAAAAATTACAGTTGCCAACAACTCATAAAATTTATGCTTAAATTTGGATTTAGTATGAAACGATAAACATTTAATAAACCGATTTGCTACAACCGAAAAATCTTCGATTTTTAAGTCGCACAAATCTTATAAAAATCCGTTGCAATTAATGGCGGATTTCAGGTCTGAAATCCTTAATTTGAGTATTTTAAGTTTGAATTGTAAGATTGACAAATGCTTGAGCCGAAAAATCATTATTGAAACGTGAAAAATTGATTTTAATAACGGATTTGATTATTGAAACGTAAAAATAGAGATTATTGAATCGCACAAAGTTTGAGTAAAATGTCCGAATTGAGAATTGAAACGTAAAAACTGAGCTGAACGAAAAATTAAATAAGAAAAATTGCAATAAACCGAAAAATATTTCAGATTTTTATATCCACAACGGATTTGAGAATTGACTCGTAAAAACTTATTGAAACGTATGAAATTTGAACAAAGTAGAATAATTGGAACTAAAGCCACTAAATTGCAACAATGCACATAAAAAATTGCTTATTTATATCTAAATATGAAAATTATTACAAATAATAAACTATTTTTAAACATCGAAAAATTGCGCTTTCAAAACTCGCAACTTTTCATGTACTAACCCGTTGTGTGTAATTACGGAAAAAATTGAAAAATGAAAAAATTAGTATTAACAATTGGAATTTTAGCTATATTTATTTCTTGCTATGATACTATTTCTGGAGAATCTATAAAATCAAACCTAGTCGGATTTATTTTAGGAATTGGACTTATTCTTAGCTACTTTGAATCAAACAAATCCGAGAAATTAAGAAAATAAATTACTTGTCATAAAAATGATTCTACCTATAATATTTTGGACTAAAATAAAAAAAGAAAAACTCGGAAAACTAAATACTGAAGACATTCTTGATTTGTTGGATGAATATCTATCGGAGAAAGGATTTAATTACATTAATAGAAAACAGAATAAAATTATATTTCACAAAGCAGATGGATTTACCTTTATGAGAATGAAAGATTTTTTAGTAAGCGGAGAAATACGGATTAAGGAGAAAAAAGACAGCTTGACAATAACAAACGGAAATTGGATGATTTTTTTAATTGCAATACCATTTCTGATTCTTTACTTTTTATCTAAATCTGAATTTTCTACTTTTGACAAAAATGATATACAAATGATTTGGATAATTTTCCTAATATTATTTATTCCAAATTTAATAATACGGATTGTAGCACATTTCGAATTAAAAGGCGCGATTGAAAAAATGATAGAAAAAACTACACACAACACCGTATAAAATTTATGCTTAAATTTGAACTGAAAGGGAAACTGACAAACATATTAACAAACGATTTGAACAACCGAAAATCCTACGGATTTTAGGTCGCACAAATCTTATACAAACCGTTAGGCAATATTAAAAATGACAATTGATAGACTATTAGAATTTACCGAAGAAATTAAAAATGAAATCGCAAAATTAGAACTCCACTCTGATGATGTTAGACATAGTTTCTATGGACTTTTTTATACTAATATATACGATTATTACATTGGAAAAGTTTCTTATCAATTTGCAGATTTTATTAAAACTGGAGATGTAAAATTCACAGAAAAAGTATTTCCTTTTAATATTCACGCCCAAAGATTGTATGAAATTTCAAAAATTGATTTATTGTCCAATGGCTATCACGGAAAATTAAATAGGAATATAATTTTTGGAGTTTGGACATCTTTTGAATTGTCTATTTCTTTAATTTTTGAGCACTTGGCAACTGAAAATGATTTAGAAATAATAATTAACAAAATCAATTCAAAAGTTATTTCTTCAATAGAATCTCTCGAAGATGATAAAAAATATTTAATAAAAGAGAATTTAAAAAAATCTTCTTTTATTCCTCTAATAAGAAAATTTAATTATTTAGTTAAGAGAAATTCAAATTCATATGGAGAAACCCTAAAAGAAGATAGAGAGTTTTTAAACTTTGCAAATAAACTTCGGAATTGTATGATTCATTCAAATGGAGTTTACCACGGAAAAGAATATTATTACAAATTTGGAGAAGAGGAGTTCAATTTTATTGACAAGGAAATGTTCCTTCAAAGAGGAACAAACAGTAGAGATGTTTATTTGAAAATTGGAATTAAGTTGAAAGATATATTTTCTAACCTAATTAAGTGTTTAAGTGATATTGATTATATAGAATATCCTGATGACGGTCAAAACATTGCCTAACACCGTATAAAATTTATGCTTAAATTTGAACTAATTAGGAAACTGACAAACATATTAACAAGCGATTTGAACAACCGAAAATCCTGCGGATTTTAGGTCGC
>JASFZG010000019.1:0-7800 GCA_046055745.1 Flavobacteriaceae bacterium
TGATCCACTAAGGAGTCAAGCGTTGGTATATCCATCTCTATATCGCCAAATCGATCTAAAAAAATAGCACTAAAACTCTCCACACAAATAAAAATCACATTGGGTTTTAATTCTGGTAGGGAGTCAATATTTTTAATTTTTCGGAATATTGCATTTTCATTTTCAAAAAATAAGCTATCTCCCTTTTTTTTACATTTTTCTTTTAAATTATTGAACGCTTTTGAATTATTTAAAGTGGCATAAAATTCAGTATAGGAAAGTTCATTATTTCTAAAAGCAGCAAAAAAAGAATAGATACCCGTTTTTGCTATTTCATTATTATACCTGTTTTCTGAAAACTCAGCTCCTTTATTGCTTACAAACAAGGTAAAAACTAAACTGATGGTGATAAATAAAAGTGTAGGAGATAATTTCTCTTTAAAGGTAGTGGTTGCTAAAAACACTTTCTTAAAAACAAGTCTTTTATTTGTTGTAAAAACTAATAATGCTACAACCAATAACATTATGCTAATGAATATTGGTAATGGATAAGATTCGTTAATATTATTAACAACTTCACCTGTATAAATTAAATAATCTACTGCTATAAAGTTAAATCTTCGTTTAAATTCTTCCCAAAAAGTGACCTCAGCAAAAAAAGAAAACAAGAAAATTAGCAAGCCAAGTGTATAGCCAAAATAAGTAATAACTCTATCTATAAGGGTCCCGTAATAACGTTTCGGGGAAAACAGTAGATACAAAGAAAAAGGAACTGCAAAATAGGAAACAGTACCAATATCGTATAAGAAACCATAAATAAAGGTGCTTCCAAGATTAATAATACTTGTGTCAACTTCAGAAAAATTCCAAATTAAAAAAACAAACCTTATAACGGTGGAAAATAAAATATAGGTAATTATAAACCTTTTTAAAAGTAAGAATCGTTCGGGAAAAAATTTTAATTTCATTTGAGAGTTAAGTTTTAATATCCATTGAAACAGGTAGCATTTATATTACCCTACTTAAAAACTGTCCTTGAACCAATTCACTTGAGCTTTTACTCCTTCAAGTAAAGTTGTTTGCGGGTTGTAATTAAGCAATCTTTTAGCCTTATCAATATTTGCTAATGTTCTAGATTGGTCTCCGGGTCTAGCAGGAATAGGGTTCATTTTAATTTTTATTCCCAATACTTCTTCCACAGCTTCAATTCCTTCGGCGGTAGTATTTTCTTTATCGATTCCTAGGTTGATAATTTCTCCATTACACACATCTTCTTTTCCAAAGACACTTACAATTCCATCGATAATATCTTGAACATAAGTAAAGCTTCGTAAATGCTTTAAACTTCCATCGTATAATGGAAATTCTTTATCATTCAATCCACAATCTATCAATCGAGTATACATTTTATCGGGACGTTCTCTAGGTCCATATACAGAATACAACCGAAATGATGTTCCGTTTAATAAATTCCTTCTGGTATAAGCCAGCACCAATTGCTCGGCGGCCAATTTAGTTACACCATACCAAGAAGCAGGTAAAGGTGCTTGATCTTCAGAAAGGGTTGCCTCCAATCCATAAATAGAAGAGGTGGCAATATTGATAAAATAGGGTTTATTTTCAAGGCCTTCAATCCAATTTAATAAATTCTGTGTGGCAATTATATTATTGCTTAAATAATCTTCAAACGAAGAAGTTGCCGAAATTCCAGGGTGTCCAGAAAAATGAATGATATAATCAATATCTAGAGGTAATCTTTCTGCTAAATCATCAGTTCTTAAATCTAATTTTAATACTTCAATTCCTTTTTCAGAAAGCGTTTTAGCGTTTAATTCTTTTAAAGAAACATCATAATAGGGCGAATAATTGTCAAGTCCTAAAACTTCATAACCCATCTCTTTACATCTTTCTGCTGTATGTGACCCTATAAAGCCGGCTGCTCCAGTTACTAATATCTTCATAAATTGTAATTATCTTTAACAAAAATAACACCTTTTTTAAGCAAAAACTTAATTTCAGTATATAAATATAAGAATGAATAATTTATTAATTATTTCATGTAAATTGTTCCTTTCTCACGATAACTCATATTTATTACAAAAAAAAGGTGAGAGCTCGATTATTATCGGGATTAGTTCGACTTACTAAAAAATTGAAATAATTTATTAGAGTCTCACTAAAATAAATACTTTTGTAAAAATTAATAGCCCGTTTTTTATGTCCGATTTTACCATTATCGTTCCTGTTTATAATGAAGAAGATAATCTGGAAAGAGTAGAAAAAGAAATGCTCGCCTTTACCAAAATTGCCAACAAAAAGACCGAAATTCTTTTTGTAAACGATGGTTCTAAAGACAGAAGTCAAGAACTAATTGAAGCAATTTGTAATCGTAATGAAGAATTTCATTTCATCAACTTTAAAGAAAATCGAGGATTAAGTGCTGCCATTAAAGCAGGTTTTGATAATGTAAAAACCCCGCTTTTAGGATATATAGATTCAGATTTACAAACCACTCCAGAAGATTTTAACTTATTACTAGATAAAATTGGTGACTACGATTTGGTTACTGGTGTTCGTGCCAACCGAAAAGATTCATTTGTAAAAAATATGTCTTCTACTATAGCCAACGGAATTCGGCGTGCATTTACCCACGATGGGATGGACGATACTGGTTGTCCATTAAAAGTGATTAAAACAGATTACGCTAAAAGAATACCAATGTTTAAGGGCTTGCACCGTTTTTTGCCAGCGATGATATTATTACAAGACGGAAAAATATTACAAGTCCCTGTTCAGCATTTTCCTCGCATTGCAGGGGAAGCTAAGTTTGGTGTTTGGAATCGCTTAATTGGTCCTTTAATGGATTGCTTCGCTTACCTTTGGATGAAGAAAAAATATATTAACTACGAAGTGAAAAACAAAGGGTGAAAGACTGGATCGTTTATAGTGTTGGTTTTTTAGCGCAAATTCTTTTTTCAGGAAGGTTGTTTATTCAGTGGATTGTTTCTGAAAAAAATAAGCGAGTAATTACTCCTTCTATATTTTGGAAACTAAGTTTATTGGCGTCATTCCTCCTATTTGTTTATGGGTATTTACGGGAAGACTTTGCAATTATGCTCGGTCAAACCTTAACTTATTTTATTTATATCCGCAATTTACAATTACAAGGCGAATGGCAAAAATCACCTAAATGGCTGCAATGGTTTTTATTAATATTCCCGGCTTTAATTGTAATTTATGCCTATAACAATGGGCAATACGATATCAATAAATTACTTAAAAACGATGATATTCCTTATTGGTTATTAACGTTAGGAATTGTTTCGCAAATCGTATTTACATTTCGATTTATTTACCAATGGATCTATTCCGAAAAAACAAAAACATCGCAATTGCCTGTCGGATTTTGGCGCTTGAGTGTCTTGGGTGCTTCTTTAATTTTAGCCTATGCGATATTTAGAAAAGACCCCGTTTTGTTAGTAGGTCATTGTGCTGGTTTGATTATTTATATTCGAAATATTTTTATTTGGAAAAAACAGGTGGATGAAGTCAATTAAAAACAATTATACGTTCTGGATCATCGCCACGTGCATCGCCATCTTTTTTGTCAATCTTGATGCAATACTTATCAATATCATGGAAGCGCGTAATTTTATTACAGCGCGTGAAATGATTCAAGAGGGCAACTGGATTTTAACCACCCTTAACGGGGAACCTCGGTACCAAAAACCACCATTGCCAACGTGGCTAACAGCTATTTCAGCAATGACTTTCGGTTTAAAAAGCCTAACAGCCTTACGATTACCAGCGGCTTTAGTTACCTTACTTTTAGTGGTGTTTTTTAATAAATTAGCCATTTTGTTTACTCAAAATAAAAAATATGCTTTTATCAGTTCATTGATTTTAGCAACTTCATTTTACATAGTCTTTGCAGGTCGTAACGGACAATGGGATATATTTACTCACGGTTTTATGATGGTTACCATCTATCAACTATTCTTGTTTTTTACTTCGGAAGATAAAAAATACCAAAGAGCATTAATAGCAGCCATATTCTTCGGGTTTTCATTTATGAGTAAAGGACCTGTCTCTTTATTTGCATTGTTGCTACCCTTTTTAATTGCCTTCGGAATTACCTATAAATTCAAAGATTTTAAATCCAGAATACTACCTCTAATTTTATTTTTAATCGTGGGATTAGTTATTTCTGGCTGGTGGCATTGGTACACATATAACTTCGATCCTCAAGCGGTAACAGAAATTACAAAAAGAGAAACTTCCAATTGGACTAGCTACGAAATAAAACCATTTTATTATTATTGGAGCTTTTTTACCCAAAGCGGAGTTTGGACCATTCCAGCGTTTATCGGACTTCTATACCCATATCTTAAAAATAGGGTTTCCAATAAAAAAGGATATTTATTTACTTTTTTATGGACTATGGCTTCCGTGGTTTTACTTTCCTTGATTCCTGAAAAAAAATCAAGATATTTACTTCCAGTATTAATCCCTTTAGCATTAAATACTGGGTTTTATATCGATTATCTTATCCGAAAATTTAAAGAAATAAACGACAAACGTGAAACGATTCCTGTTTATTTTAATTTCGGACTAATTGCTTTTATCGGACTAGCATTTCCTTTTGGAGCGTATGTTTTTTTAAAAGATACCTTAAACGAAAATTGGAGTTGGTTTGGGCTTTTATCGGTTTCATTATTCAGTATTGGTTTTTTAATCATTCGGTTTCTAAAGCAAAAAAACATAGAAAAAGTATTCTATTTAACCATTGCGTTTATTGTTTCTATTATTTTCTTCGGAATGCCAATAGCGAATACTTTATCGGTAAACCCTCAATATAACAGTCTAGAAAACCTCAACTCGTGGCAAGCAAAAACAACAAATAAAGTCTATAATTTTAATGGTTTTTGTCCCGAAATGATTTGGGCTTATGGCAAACCTATTAAAGTGATAACTAAAAATAATGTAACGACGCTTCCAACAGAAAGTAGATTCGGAATCCTTGTTTCTGAAGAACAAAAAGCTAAGTTTCTAAATACTTTTAAAGACTATTCTATAGAAAAAGTAATCCGTTACGATATGAATCCAAGCGCCCCAGGAAGTAGGTCACACAGACCAAGACTTTGGCGTGATCTATATTTAGTAAAAAAGTTAGAACCTAAAAACTAAAGACTGAATACTCCATACTTAATACTCCATACTTAATACTAATCTATCACTGTCCCCGAAAGAAAACAATAGTGCTCAACGTTTTAAAAACAATATTTATATCAAGAAAAAAGCTTCGGTGTTTAATATAAAACAGATCATATTGAAGTTTCTCCAAGGCATCATCTGTAGTAATTCCATAACTTGCATTTACTTGAGCCCAACCGGTTACTCCAGGTTTTACAATATGTCTAATTTCATAAAAAGGAATCTTTTCAGAGAGCTCCTTTACAAAAACAGGACGTTCGGGTCTAGGGCCTATGACACTCATATCACCTAAAATCACGTTAATAAACTGCGGAATTTCATCAAATCGAGACTTCCGCAGAAAGCGCCCAAACTTGGTCACACGCGAATCTGTTTTGGTAGTATATTTAGCTCCATCTTTTTCAGCATCGGTAATCATACTTCGGAGTTTATATATTTTAAACGGCTTTCCATTTCTTCCTACCCTTTCTTGTGTATAGAACAAAGGACCTTTGTTGGCAATTAAATTTCCAATAAAAATAATTGGCAATAGCAAAAAACCAAAAGCCAAGCCTATTATAGAAAAAATGACATCCAACAAACGATGAAAAAACAGGTAAAGCTTATTTTGGTTACTTCGACTAAAAGGAAAATAACGATAAAAATCTTTATCCACATGTTGTACAGGTACGCGATGGGTAATCTCTTCATACACCTGTGTATACTCACGTATAGGCACCCCTCTTTCTAGTAGATTGATTAACTGATTATAAAGTTCTACAGTAATCTCACCATCTTGGCTGGTAGCCACAACAATTTCAGAAACCTGATGTTTTTTGACAATTTCAGATACTTTTTGAATGTTAAATTCTAAAATATCTTTAGTTTGGTAATGAGTAAAATTCTTCACATCGGTATTGATAAAGCCAATAACTTTATAGTTGGGATCAGATTTATGTAAAGAAGTAATAATAGTATCAAGGTCGGCTGTATCACACAATAACAACACCCGTTTAAAATATCGGGGAGCAGAGATAAGAACGATGTATAAATACCGCCAAATAAACAAAGATAAGTTTACCGATAAATAAAAATACACAATTTGCAACCTGTTTTCAGGAAGCATAGGTGTATAAAAGGGAGTTAATAAATAAAATAATACGGTTACAGACGAAGTAAGAATAACATTCTGTATAACCACTTCAAATTTACTTGCCTTCTGGAGGTTATACAACTCAAATATCGTGGCAAAAACAGTTAAGTATAAAGCCAATACGATAGACCAGATCCAATTCTCTTCATTAATAATAAAATAATCGAAATCGAAAACAATACCAACCAAATACAGTAATGACAAAACACTTATAATATCAAAAACACGTAATAATATTTTTCGTTCCGAAATATCAAAATGAATGTTTGATTTCTTGGCCATGGGGATTATTATTTTGGGGAATTCAAAAATAAACAAATAATTAAGTAAATGTTAATTTAACAAGAAGATAATTTAAAATAGACCTGCAAGGTTTCCAAAACTGACCTGCAAGGTTTCCAAAACCTGGCAGGTCTAACTAAAAAAAGTCTCCAAAACTGACAGATCTAAATGATTCTAAAACCGTCTTTGCATCCTGCAAGGTTTCTAAAACCTGGCAGGTCTGGTGTAGGTCTAAATTATTCTAAAACCGTCTTTGCATCCTGCAAGGTTTCCAAAACCTGGCAGGTCTGGTGTAGGTCTAAATGATTCAGCAACCAAAAAAGTTTCCAAAACTGACAGATCTAAATGATTCTAAAACCGTCTTTGCATCCTGCAAGGTTTCCAAAACCTGGCAGGTCTAACTAAAAAAAGTCTCCAAAACTGGCAGATCTAAACTATTCGGCAAACAAATTATTTTCTTCAATAGTTCTTCTTTGGTTATGCACAAATTTAAAATTAGTAATTCCATCAAACCATTCTAAAACTTCATTTACTTCAATAAAAGAAGAATACGTCTCATTTAAAAACAAAGAATACGAACTATACTTATACTTCTCAAAATTGCGAATAATATTATGATTCTCAGGATTTAAGTGAATATAAGTCACTAATTGAAATAAATACTTACTATCAGAAACACGGATTCTCTTAAATGGTTTTTGGAATAAACTACCTGTTCTATTATACTTTTTATTGATAGATTTTGTATATGAATTAAAAAAGTTTGAAAACTTTTGAGAAGGTTTTATCGCTCCACTTTTAATTTTTATTAAAAGATGAAAATGATTAGGAAGTAAACAATAAGAATATATTTCAGCTATTGGAGAGATATACTTTTCTAGTAATCTAATAAAGTAATGATAGTTTTCTTTTTCAAAAAAAATATTTTGTTTGTTATTCCCTCTATTATAAATATGATAGAAATATTCTTCTTCTAGAAATTCCATTTTATAAATTGATTGTTTGTTAAAGGGGAGAAATCAAATTTAAGGTTTTTTTATTTATCAAACCAATCAGGCTGATAAATTGGAGTTTCTACCCATACCAGACCTGCAAGGTTTCTAAAACCTGGCAGGTCTTTACAACACCTCATCCCATTTATTTTTAACAACCTCCCAATCAAAAAAAGGGGAGAAATCAAATTTAAGGTTTTT
>JASFZG010000020.1:0-5424 GCA_046055745.1 Flavobacteriaceae bacterium
AATGATTCTGATCCTCGTTTTGTTGTAAAACGAATTAGTAGAGGTAATGAAGAGGTTTTTAGAGATAACGAAATTACAGATAGTCTTGTTGTTAGACTAAATCCCACAGCATTAACAGAAATACCAACTGTTCTTTTTCCTATTAATGAAGTAGTAATTCCTGAATGTGTGATTTTAAAAGCAAGTAATTTTAATTCAAACGACCCTAATGCTTTTCATGGACAAAGTCATTGGCAAATAGCTACAGATTGTGATTTTGAAAATCCTGTGGCTGAAAGTTGGAAGAATTTTGAAAATTTTTATTTTGAAGTAAATACTCAAGAAAATGACGACTTAACAGATGAGAAATTTGAAAGCTTAATTGAAAGCACTTCCTATTGTTGGAGAGTTAGGTATAGAGATAGAGAATTAAACTGGAGTGAATGGTCTATTCCAGCTGAATTTACGACTGGAGAATCTACTCTATCAAATAATCTTTTAACAAACCCTGGAGCAGAAAATGAACTCGAAAACTGGACGGTTATAGAAGGAATTGTCGAAACACTTACTACTGGAGAATGTGGTGGTGTTAGCCCACAATCTGGAAACAGGTATTTTGCTGTGGGAGGTCTTTGTGTAGAAAGTCCTTTTGGTAAATGTATTCAAAATGTCGACGTCTCAACTTATGGTAATCAAATTGATGCAGGTATATTTCAGGTGAATTTTGGAGGATATCTTTCTAATTTTAACGGAAGTGATCTTCCAGAAATGAGATTAATTTTTCTAGATAATAATGGTAATGAACTTGATGTGACAGATACTGTTTCTTCTCTTCAAAGTTCTTGGACTTTTTATAGTAATTCTATTTTTATTCCTGAACAAACAAGAACAATACAGTTTGAGCTTACTGGAACTCGAAATGCAGGTACAGACAACGATAGTTACTTCGATAATCTATTTTTAAAAGTGGGAGAATCTGTAGAAGAATGTAGTCAATTATTAGCTATAGAAGAAGTAAACAATTCCTTACCAACTTTAAAAGTTGTCCCTAATCCTTGGTCTAATACAACAAGTATTATTGTTAATGAAAATTCATTTTTAGATATTAATATACAAATTACAAATGTATTAGGGCAAGAGGTTTTTTGTCCTGTTTCATTCGAGAATAACAAAATAATATTGGAACGAGGGACGCTGAAAGAAGGAGTTTATTTCTTTAAAGTTATAAATGGAAATTCTAATGTAGGTGTGGGAAAATTTATTATTAAGTAAAAATAGGAGTTTAAGTAATTTACTATTAGAATTGCTACATTTACTCCCATGAATTTTAGTTTTCCTAAATCTGAAAAGCTTAAAAGCAGAAAAACGATAGAACTTCTTTTTTCTGAAGGGAAAACGATTACAAAATTTCCAATTAAAGTGTTTTTTCTTCCAATTGAAAATGCTAATTATACTCAAGCTGGATTTGCTGTTCCGAAACGAAATTTTAAAAATGCAGTGGATCGAAACCGTATTAAAAGACAGCTTCGAGAAGCCTACCGACTTCAGAAACATTTGTTAAAAAATGAAAATGGTCTAAAGTTTGCAATCTTCTTTTTATATATTGGTAAGGAAAAATTGCCCTATTCAAAAATTGAAACCGCAATGAAGTCCTTAATAAAAAAACTTTAGTATGAAAAAACTTGGAATTTTATTGGTATTTGGAATTTTATTGGCTTGTAATGATAACAATACAGGCAACGGATTAGGAGCTTTAGATTCTGATCGTTTTGGTAAGGTTTTTTCTCCTTCTCCCGCTGATGAAAGTTATGATTTAGAAGAAACAATTATTGAAAATACTGAGTATGATGATTCTCCTTCGCCAGTTGTTCAAGAGCAAAAAATAATTAAAACTGCTAATCTTAAGTTTGAAACTAAAAGTGTTTCAGAAACACATCAAAAAATTGTTAGTCTAGTAAGACAACACAGTGGTTTTATACAGAAAGATAATTCGGGGAAAAATTATGGACGAGAATACATTAGAATGACGGTTCGTGTCCCTTCAGAAAAGTTTCAATTGTTTTTAGAAGGAGTTTCAGAAGATGTTGGTTACTTTGATGAGAAAGAAATTTCACAAAAAGATGTTACCGAAGAATTTGTAGATATCAATGCACGATTAAAAGCAAAACGTACACTTGAAAACCGCTATTTAGAATTGCTTCAGAAAGCAAAAAATGTAAAAGAAATGTTGGAAATTGAACGCAACCTTTCTGTTATTCGAGAAGAAATTGAAGCCAAAGAAGGTCGATTAAAATTCCTTCAGAATAAAGTATCATTAAGCACATTTTATATAGAATTTTACAAAACTTCCGAAGTAAAAAGTGAGACAATTTCTTATGGTCAAAAAATTGCAAATGCCTTAAAAGGAGGTTGGAATGGAGTATCGGTCTTCTTCCTTGGTATCCTTTATATCTGGCCATTTATTCTTATAATAATGATGGTTATCTTTTTAATAAGAAGATATATTAAAAGGCGAAAGAGAAATAAATAAAACGAACCACTTCTGTTCTTAACAAAAGTAGGTAAGTGATAAAAAAAGATCCCTGCCTTCGCAGGGAATAATTATGAAAAAGAAAATAATAATTCCAATTCTTGCTTTAGGGATCTTATTCACAACGGTAAGTTTTAAAGGTGATTTTTTTGAAATTGCTAAGCAAATCGAAATCTTCACAACCTTATTTAAAGAGTTAAATATGAATTATGTAGACGAAACTACACCTTCAGATTTAATGAATAAAGCGATCAAAGGGATGTTGGAAGATTTGGATCCATACACTGTTTTTTGGAACGAACAAGAAGTGGAAGATGCCCGAATCAATAATTCTGGAATGTACACAGGTATTGGCGCAATGGTTAGAAATAAAGATAATAAAATGATTATCATTGAGCCGTTTAAAAATTTTCCTGCTGATAAAGCCGGATTAAAATCAGGTGATCAAATAATAAAAATTGGAAATATTACGCTTTCAGATTTTGAAGGTGATTCAAGTGAATTGTTAAAGGGTGCAGCAGATTCTAAAGTGAAAATTTTATATTTACGTCAAGGAAAAACTAACACCACAACCTTGACTCGTGGGGCGATTGATGTGCATGCGGTTCCTTTTTATAAATTAATAAATGAGAATATTGGCTATATTGTATTGTCAAAATTTAACCATAAAACCACCCTAGAAACCAAAGCAGCCTTAGAAGAATTAAAAAGTCAAGGAGCTACCAAAATCGTATTAGATTTACGCGGAAATCCTGGTGGTTTATTAACCGAAGCTATTAATATTGTTAATCTATTTGTACCAAAAGGAGAGTCTATTGTAACCACAAAATCAGTAATTAAAAAATATAATAAAGCCTATAAAACTCAGAAAGAGCCAATAGATACTGAGATTCTGTTAGTGGTTTTGGTAAATGGTCGAAGTGCTTCGGCTAGTGAAATTGTATCAGGAGGATTGCAGGATTTAGATAGAGCGGTAATTATTGGAGCTCGTAGTTTTGGAAAAGGTTTAGTGCAACGTCCAAAACCTCTTACTTATGGCACACAAATTAAAATTACAATTTCTAGGTATTACACACCTAGTGGTCGTTGTATTCAAGCATTGGATTATTGGAATCGTGATGAAAATGGAGATCCAGTTCGAGTAGATCCAAAAGAGTATAATGAGTTTAAAACCAAAGGAGGGAGAACGGTTTATGATGGCGGTGGAATTATGCCAGACATTGAATTAGAATCAGGAAAATTCAGTCCAATTACCACAGCATTATTAAAAGATCAAGCAATTTTTGACTTTGCAACCGACTATTATTATTCACATTCTGTGGAAAACTGGGAAGATTTTTCGTTTACTGAAAATGATTTTAAAAACTTTTTAAGCTTCTTAAAATCCAACAATTTTGAATACGAAACCGAAACGGAGAAAGAATTTGAAGAAGCACTTCGGAAAGCAAAAGCCGAAAAATTAGCTCCTGAAATTACATCAAGTTATAATCAGTTAATGAAAGCTATAGATGCTGCCAAAGAAAAGGCTTTGGTAGAAAAGAAAGAAGAAATTAGCACTTTACTTAGTGATGAAATTTTAAAACGTTATTTTTATCGAGACGGAATGTATGAATACCACGTAATTAACAGTCCTGAGATTTTAGAAGCTGTTTCTTTACTGAATGATGAAAATAAGTATCGTAAAATATTGAAATAAACCAATGCAAGAATTTCTAAATTACTTTGAACATTTACCGATATGGTTTAAAGGGGGTTGGGTGATTTTATTTATCACTTTCTTTTGGGTTTTAGAAGGTTATTATACTTTTGTAACCAAGCCATATAGTAAATGGAAACACGCTAAAACCAACTTTATTTTATTGCTTTTGGTATTGATAATTAACTCTTTATTTGGATTTGTACTTGTGATAATTAATGGATGGATTAGCAAATCTGGTTTTGGGGTTTTAAATATGTTTGAAGCTCCTTTTTGGGTAAAATTGACTATTTCAATTTTGGTGTTGGATTTTACCTCACAATATTTAGTTCATTTTTTATTACATAAAGTTCGTTGGATGTGGCGACTTCATATCGTTCATCATACCGATCAACATGTAGATGTTACTACCGGAACTAGACATCATCCCTTAGACTTTTTAATTCGGGAAACCTTTGCTTTAGGAGTGGTTATTTTAATGGGAATGCCAATTTCATTTTACTTTTTATATCGAATGATTACCATACCTTTTACTTATTTTAATCACGCAAATATTTCCTTACCGCTTTGGTTAGATAAAGGATTGAGCTATGTAATTGTATCTCCAAACATGCATAAATTCCATCATCATTTTGAGCTTCCTTGGACCGATAGTAACTACGGAAATGTACTCTCTATCTGGGATCGTATTTTTGGGACTTTTACTTATGGTGACCCTTCAAAAATTGTGTATGGATTAGATTCCTCTAATCATACCGATGACGACGACGTGTTACTACAGCTTGGAATTCCTTTTAATAAAGACGTGAAATCTATTGAAGAATAAATTTTAATAAACTCCCTTTAGGGATGGGTATTTATGTAACTTTTGTAACTGGTATTAAAATAAGTTTCATATAACTTTGCTGAAGGAAAAATAACATTTAAATATAAAAATTATGAGTTATTATTTTAATAAAGTAATCAGTACTAAAAATTTTGATGAAGCAATTGAACAAGTTACTGCAGCATTAAAAGTAGAAGGTTTTGGAATTATGACAGATATCAATATTCAGAAAGCCTTTAAAGAAAAAATTAATGTTGATTTTAAAAAATATAGAATTTTAGGTGCTTGTAATCCTGGTTATGCGCACAAAGCCTTATTAGCTGAAGATAAAATTGGTGTTTTCTTGCCTTGTAATGTAATTGTTGAAGAACATGAAAATGGTGATATTGAAGT
>JASFZG010000021.1:0-12226 GCA_046055745.1 Flavobacteriaceae bacterium
TTGAAGATTTAGTAGATTGGTTTGTAAATTTTTTTAAACCAAGAGAAAAGAAGCCTTTTAGAAAGGTGCACAGAACTAAACAGGCAAAATCTCCACAATCTTCAGCAAAACCTTCAGAAGAACATCAAAAAAAGATTGATGCTATTTTAGATAAAATTGGTCATAGCGGATATGATAGCTTAACAAAAGCAGAAAAAGATTTTCTATTTAAAGCTGGAAAAAAATAACATATGACAAAAAAGTTGGGGCTTTTTAATAAATTAATTTATTGGATCAACATTGTTGTAGCACTACTCTTATTGGTTTCATTTGTATTACCTTTTGTACCACCAAATAAATATCCCAACATATCTTTATTAAGTTTAGCAGTTTCACCTTTAATTATTATAAATATTATTTTTATTATTTATTGGGTATTTAAGCTGAAATCTAAGGTGATACTATCTTTAATAGTTGTCGTTTTTGCCTATTTTCATTTTGGGTCTTTCTTTAAGTTTTCTTCAGAAAAGGATACGGAAGAATATACAAATACCTTAAAAGTGCTATCTTTTAATGTTCGGTTATTCAATCTTTATGAAAAAAAAGAAACTCAAAAGAATATTCCTGAAATCATTAAAAACTATATAGAAAAAGAAAAACCTGAAATTCTTTGTCTTCAAGAATTTCATAAAGATTCAAGGTTAGATTTTTCTGACTATCCATATCAATACATCTATTTTAGAAAGAAAAATGTATTGGGACATGCGATTTATTCAAAATTTCCTTTGCTTAATAAGCATTCATTTGATTTTGAAAAAACATATAATAATGCCTTAAGTGCGGATGTTGTTAAAGGAAAAGACACCCTGCGAATATATAACCTTCATCTACAGTCGCTAAGTGTAATGCCAAGTCTAGTTTTTTTAAAAGATACAGATAAAGATGTTTTAAGAAGTAGAATGTCAAATCGGTTTATAAAACAACAAGAGCAGGCTGCGGTGATAGTTAATCACAAGGAGAACTCTAAATTTCCAGTGATTATTTCTGGGGACTTTAATAATACTCCATTTTCATATGTGTATCACCAATTTTCAGAAAACATGAATGATGCTTTTGTAGAAGCAGGAAACGGAATTGGAACCACCTATTTTTTTGATAACTATCCGATGCGAATCGATTATATTTTAACTTCAAAAGAGTTGGATGTTTTACAATTTGAAACGATTAAAAAAACGTTTTCAGATCATTATCCAATTACTGCAACTATAGGTTGGAAGTAAATTATATGGTGAAATCTAAAGGCTGAGATTCCAAATAATTTACTGCATTTGGACCTTCATTAAACAATAAATCAAGAATCGATAAATTAGGAATAAATTCACCTGTTTTATTTAAAACTTGAGTATAAGCCTGAAGCTTAAAGTCTTTTTTTAACTTCGGATTGGTAAGAAAACGCAAATCGGTTTGTTTAGGGTTTTTAAAGTATTCTTCAGAAAAAGTATGGTTGATTTCTATATCTAATAATTCACAAATTAGATGAAAAGCATTCATATTAAAATCTAATAATGAAGTTACTTCTACTTCAAAAAGTGGTTTTAAATCATCTTCATAAAATTCAAAATAAGGGGAAGTTCGATAAGCAGATTGTAAAGACTTCCAATGTTGCGATTGCCACGGAAATGCATTTTCAACTTGTACATCTTTTGTTTTTAGTTTACTTCCGTTATTACTATGTTTAACAGGGATATTTAAAAGTAAAACACCATTGCTATGTGCGATATAAGTTCGGCTTCTATAAGTTTGTTTTTGATAATTATCTTCTATTTCAAAAACAACATTTTCAGCTTGAACCATTGCAGAAAATTGTGCAATTGAAGGAAAATAGGAAGGATGAAGTAAAATGGTTTTCATATTATTTATGATTCCAATCATCAGGATTATCACTGTTATTTGGAGAAAGACCAATAATGTCACCTTCAGTTGTTACACCCAAGCCGACAACAGTTCTATTTACATAATTAAAATAACTAGTAACTTGATTGATCTCTAATATTTCTCCTTCCGAAAAACCAATATTGATTAAATCGTCAATCGTTTTCTTGTTGATGCTATGAAGTGAATTGGTTAAATCTTTTGCGTAATTAATTCCTAATAAATATTTTTCTTCAAAGAAAGAATCTAGAGAGTTAGATAAAACTGTATTTAGATATTTCTTAGCTTTTTCATCGTCATTTAAAAGTCTCTTGAAGCCTTCAAAATGATGAGTAACACAGTAATCACATTTATTTAGAAAACTCACATAAACGCCTATCGCTTCAAGATACCATTTTGGTAAGGTATTGTTTGAATTATGCAACACATTTTTATACAAGGCCATATGGCCAACCAACGAATGTGGACGTAAACTATGAACTAATAAAACATTATCAATATTATTATCGGCTCCTTTTACTTTGTTGTAAATGCTTTTTAATTTTTTATCAGCATTTTCGTATTTTATTGTTTTAATCCAACTCATTTTGAAGTGTTTATGCTTTTTTCTTTTTCTTTCTGAAATAACTAAAAGCAAACCAACCAGCTAATACTACTATAAAATATTTGAAATAAGAAACTGGTTCACCATCTCCACCAACTGTTGTAAACAGTCTTTCCCAACGAATTTTATTCATAATACCAGTTGCATTACTATCCCAACTCATCCATACAAAAACAGGTTTACCAACCACATGATTAAAAGGAACAAATCCCCACATACGAGCATCTTGAGAGTTGTCTCTATTATCACCCATCATCCAATAATAATCTTGTAAAAAAGTATATTTTGTAATGAGTTTTCCATTTAGAAAAACTTGTGTCCCTGCTTGAGTAATTTTGTTTGAAATCCCTAATTCGCTTCCTTCATAAACTTCTATCACACGTTTGTATAAGGGAATATTTTCAATTGAAATATCGATGGTTACTCCAGCTTTAGGAATGAACATTGGACCAAAAAATTTGGTGTTCCAATTGAATCTTGGATCTTGAGGAAAAACACCTGGATTCCACTTTCCTTTTTCTTCAGTAGTCTTAATTACTTCAATTATTTTTGGATTACTTTTTAATTTCTCATAAGTTTCATCCGTCATTTGAGCATAATGAATAAACATTTTATTCTCTCGATCGATATCGTATAAGTAGATGTCTGTTATATCAAAATTTGTAGTAATAAAATCTGAAGGAGTTTGAGTATATTTTCGTTGATTATTTGTTTTTACTAACGCTTCTTTTGAGTTGATCTGATAACGAAACTGAATTTTAGCTCTATCTGGTAATTCGTTTTGTTTTCCGTTGATATAAACATAACCATCTCTCACTTCTAAGGTATCTCCTGGAAGCCCAACACAACGTTTTACATAATTAGATTTTTTATCAATTGGCTTGTACATAAAACCTTTTGAAGGGTCATCAATCACCACCAGAGTATCTGTAGGCCAACTAAACACAACGATGTCATTATGTTTTATTTTCTGAAACCCTGGAAATCTAAAAAATGGAATTTGAGGCTGATCCAAATAAGATTTCTTATTTAAAACAGGGACTTTATCGTGAACCATAGGAAATGAAACCGCCGTCATTGGGGCTCTTGCACCATAATGAAACTTACTTACAAATAGAAAATCTCCAACTAATAAAGTCTTTTCTAAAGAAGAAGTAGGAATGGTAAATGGTTGCATCACATAAGTGTGTACAATTGTTGCTGCTACTACTGCAAATAGTATAGAACTAGTCCATTCGCCAGCAGAAGTTTTTGGTTTTAAACTCCTGTTTTCAATGTATTTTACATCTTGAGTGTAGTTGATGTAGTAAATATATAATCCAAGGGTAATTACACCTAAAAAAGTATCTAAATTACTGTTTTTTCCAAAACTTCTCAATGTTTCTACCCAAACTACAGGAAACATAATAAGGTTTACAATAGGTATGAAAAGTAAAATTGTCCACCAAGGCGAACGATTAATAATTTTCATTAAAACAACTGCGTTATATATAGGCACGGCTGCTTCCCAGGCTTTTCTTCCTGCTTTAACGTATAATTTCCAAGTTCCTAAAAAGTGAATTACTTGAACTAAAAGTATAAAAATTAATAAGGTAGTAAATGTCATTTTATTGGTATTCGTTATTTTATTTGTAACACATCTTTCATTGTGTAAATTCCTTTTTTATTCACAAGCCATTCCGCGGCAAGTATAGCCCCTAATGCAAAACCATCTCGATTGTGGGCTCCGTGTTTTATTGAAATAGTATCTATTTCAGAATCGTAATTTATAATATGTATGCCTTTTACATCATCGATTCGTTTGGCGGTAATTTTAATTTCTTCTTCGGAGGGGTTTTTTAATTTCCAACCAGTTTTATCTGAATTTTTAATAATTCCCTCTGCCAATGTAATTGCTGTTCCGCTTGGTGCATCTAGCTTTTGCGTATGATGAATTTCTTCCATCGAAACTATATAGTTTTTCCAAGGACTCATTAATTTTGAAACATACTCATTGATATTAAAAAATAAATTTACACCAATGCTGAAGTTGGACGCGTAGATAAAACTTCCGTTACGTTTTTCACATAACTTTACCATTTCATCGTAATTTGATAACCAACCAGTCGTTCCTGAAATAATAGGAATATTATTTTCTAAGCACAATCTAATGTTTGAAACAGCTGAATCTGGTGTTGAAAAATCAATAGCAATATCTATATTTGATAACTCACTTATTGAAGGAGTTTTACTTGTTTTAAAAACAATTTGATGTCCTTTATTTAAAGCTAAGCCCTCAATGGTTTTTCCCATTTTCCCATATCCTAATAAAGCTATTCTCATTTTATTTTATACTTTAAAGTGAGGGTATAATTTGCTTTTGAATCGAATGGATTGATTTCAAAATTAGGTTTTAAGGATAAATCATCACTTACATTAAATTGTCGTAAATGTGCGTCAACATTGGCATCAATAATATTTAATAAGTAAAAAGCAACAGCGACAACCACACTTAAATCTTTGTCTTTTTGTGAAGATTTTTGAGCGTCAACCAATCTATCTGAAGAAATTATAGGCGTATCTCCATCGCCCCAAAATTCATCATCAGTAAATCCAGCCAATCTTCGCTTATAGGCATCCCTAAAACGGTTATAGTCTTTATTATTAGTGCTATAGAAATAAATTCCTGCTCCAATTCCTGCATAAATGATAGGGATTTTCCAGTATTTTTTATTGTATGCTTGTCCTAATCCAGGTAGTACTGCCGAGTAAAATGCAGCTTTTGCAGGGGCTAAAGGACTGTAAGGTTCTTTTTCTATAACAGTTTCCTTAATAATCAATCCGTTTTCTTCAACAACAGTTAATGCATCTGACTTTTGGGCAAATAATGAATTTGCGATCAGAAAAATAAAGATATAGAAAAGTTTATTTCTCACTTTTTAATAAATTCAAAATGCGAAGGAAATCTTTTTTATTCTGAAAAGGAACTACCAATTGTCCTTTTCCGCCTCCAGATGATTTTATAGAAACCTTACTTTCTAAAAGTTCTGAAAGCTCCTTTTTTGCGGTATTTAAATAGGAGGGAAGCGATGCTTTTTTTGTTGGAGATTTTTTATCTGAAGGGTTTTTATAACTTCTTACTAAAGCTTCCGTTTCTCTTACTGAAAGGTTTTCAGTAATTACTTTTTCGTAAATATCTAACTGTTCTCCTAGGTTACTCACGTTGATGATTGCTCTTCCGTGGCCCATACTTATAAAACCATCTCGCATTCCAGTTTGGATAATGGGGTCTAATTTTAAAAGGCGTAAATAATTTGCAATTGTCGATCGATTTTTCCCAACGCGATCACTTAATTCTTCTTGAGTTACTTCAATTTCATCGACCAATCGTTGATAGGAAAGTGCAATTTCAATAGGATCTAAATCTTGACGTTGAATGTTTTCAACCAAAGCCATTTCCAGCGATTCTTGATCGTTCGCAATTCTAATAAAAGCAGGAATAGTTTCCAGTCCAATTAATTTGGAAGCACGAAATCTACGTTCACCACTTACTAATTGAAACTTATTAAAACCTAATTTACGAACAGTAATAGGTTGAATAACACCTAGTTCACGAATAGAAGAAGCCAATTCACGAAGCGTTTCTTCATTAAAACTAGATCGTGGTTGAAAAGGATTCATTTCAATAGCTTCCAGTTCTAATTCAACAATACTTCCTACAACTTTATCTGCATTCTTATCCGAAACCGATTTAATATCGTTTGCAGGATCTTTTAATAATGCGGACAAACCACGCCCAAGTACTTGTTTTTTAGTTGCTTTCGCCATTTATTCTTTATCGTTTTTCTCAATTAATTCCTGTGCCAAACTTAAGTAATTATTAGCACCTTTACTACCAGCATCGTAACTAATAATGCTTTCTCCGTAACTTGGAGCTTCTCCTAAACGTACATTACGTTGAATGATTGTTTTAAAAACCATCTTGTCGAAATGTTTTTTTACTTCTTCTACTACCTGATTTGATAATCGAAGTCTAGAGTCGTACATCGTGAGTAACATTCCTTCAATATCTAATTCTGGATTGTGTGTTTTCTGAATACTTTTGATTGTGTTTAATAATTTCCCCAAACCTTCCAACGCAAAATATTCACATTGAATAGGAATCATTACAGAATCTGCAGCCGTTAATGCATTTAAAGTTAGTAATCCCAATGATGGCGCACAATCTATAAGTATATAATCGTATTTATCTTTAAGAGAAACGATGGCTTGTTTAAGCATTGATTCTCTATTTTTTTTATCTACCAATTCAATTTCAATAGCAACTAAATCGATATGTGCAGGAATAATATCCACATTTGGTGAGTTAGACGGAACAATCGCATCTACAGCTTTTATCGAATGTTCTAGAATACGATAAGTCCCTTTTTCAACGGCATCTACATCAATTCCTAAGCTAGAGGATGCATTTGCCTGAGGGTCAGCATCAATCAATAATACTTTCTTTTCAAGTACGCCTAAAGATGCAGCAAGATTTACAGTGGTGGTTGTTTTTCCAACACCTCCTTTTTGATTGGCAATTGCGATTATTTTTCCCATAAATTTAGAGCAGATTTTAGCCTTAAAAATACAATTATTTATGCATTTAAAAAGGGAATTTTGTTAACAGGAAGTGAACAATTTTATTTTGAAATGAAAATGAGCTGTTTAAGGAAATTAAAATATAAAATTACTTTTCATTTTCTTCAACTTGAGTGCCAAGTAGCATCAAATAATTTGATAAATTGCATTCAATAGTGTTTGCAAGATAATTATAAAAATAATCGGAATATTCACCTTTTTCATTATCTATTGAAAATAACATTTCACTAGACATTCCTTCTTTATTATCACATTTTTCAATTTTATTTTGAAACTCTATAGAGCCCATACTATTAAAAGATTCTAGTAATTTATTAGCATCTTCTTCAGAGGCGGCAATTATGTATTCTTCAATTTGTTTTATGGCAACTTCTTCTCCTTCATTTGCCATTATAATCATCATTTCATAGGTTTTTGGACCAAGTGTTTCAAATACTCCATTAATACATTTACAAATATTTGCAGCATAATTATCAATAGTAGATTTTTCTTCAGTAGTTAATTGTGCAAAAGAAATTAGTGGAAGAAAAACGAATATTAATATTAAATTTATTTTCATTATTTTCTCTTTTTTGAACGTATCATAGCTTCTAACATATCCCACGTTTTTTCAGGTACTGCTTCTAATAAATTCATTTGCCCAGCACCTTTTAACCATTCGCCACCATCAATGGTAATTACCTCACCATTAACATAAGCAGAAAAATCGGAAACTAAATAAGCTGCTAAATTTGCTAATTCTTGATGTTCGCCAACTCGTTTTAAAGGCACTTTTTTTGAAAGGTCAAATTTTTCTTTTAAGTCACCAGGTAATAATCTATCCCAAGCTCCTTTTGTTGGAAATGGTCCCGGAGCAATGGCGTTAAAGCGCATTCCGTATTTCGCCCATTCTACTGCTAATGATCTGGTTAAAGCTAAAACTCCAGCTTTTGCAGTGGCACTTGGTACTACATAAGCAGAACCTGTCCAAGCATAGGTAGTCACAATATTTAAAACTACTTTGTCGGTTTCTTTTTTGTCTATCCAATATTTTCCGAAAGCCAAGGTGCAGTTTTTGGTTCCTTTTAAAACAATATCTATAATGGTATCAAATGCATTTGCTGAAAGGCGTTCGGTGGGAGAAATAAAATTCCCTGCTGCATTATTTAACAGCACATCTACTTTTCCAAATTCTTCTACGGAAGCTTTTACCATCGCTTCCACTTGGTCGTAATGACGAACATCACATTGTACGGGTAATACTTTTCCTCCTGTTTTTACTTCTAATTCTTCTTTTACAGCTTGTAATTTTTCTATGTTTCTAGAAGTGATCACCACATTAGCACCTAATTCAAGAAAGTAAGTAGTCATAGCTTTTCCAAGTCCACTTCCTCCTCCAGTTACAACGATTGTTTTTCCTTTTAAGGCATCGTCCCGAAGCATTTTTTTAGTATAATCCATATTCTATTAATTGTTTGTTATGTATCTTTTTTTTAGCCAAAGTTTAAATAAAGGATCTTGAAATGAAATGTTTTTTCCTTGTTTGTCAATGATTTCTTTGTCAATTAAGGCTTTTTTTATCTTGGTTACATTTCCAGAAGTCCCTAGTTTATATTTTGCTATGGTCTTTTTTCCGCTTAATTGTGGTTCATCTTTACAGAGCGCTTTTAAAAAATTCACTTGAGTATTGCTTAAATAATCCAACTCTTTAATAAATAAGATTTCATATTGATTGAGCAATTGATCCAAGGATTTTTCTATAATCTCTTCATTACAGACATCTTCTGTGTTCAGCCAGACCATATTTGCGAACTGTTGCACAAAATACGAATGATTTTCAACTAGGTGAGCCAGTTTTGAAGCTAATTTAGAGGAAATAGTCTTTTTAGTTGCTTTAAATTTTCTGACGATGTATTTCTTCCAATGATCGTTGGATATTTTTAATAGAAAAATCACTTCTCCAAACTTATAAAAAGGCATCGATTTGCTTTCAAAAATTTGTGTCATCATATGCTGTTTACTGCCATAAATAACATAGGAAGCTTTTTGATGATGTTGCCAATTAGCACGTAATTTTTTCTGAAATGCCAATGGATATTTAAAATGCGATATATTCTGAAATTCATCCAAACAGATAACTAACTGAATCTTCTTCTTTTTTGAAATTAACTCAGGAAGATTAAGGATTTCTGAAGGATCTTTTTTTACTTCCTCCCAATCAAAACTTAAGGATAAACTATTTGATTCGTCCACTCCAAAGCTTAATTTCGGAATTAATTTCTTGAAAAATAATTTAGAAAGCTTTATTTGTTCTTCCCACTTTGTAGTACTTGCTTTTATAACACTAGATGCAAAAGTTTTATAGAATTCTTCTTCAGTTCTAATATTAAAAAGATCAATATGACAGATTTTAATTTGTTTGTTCGTTTTACTAAGCTCGCTAGTAGCAATATGTACCAAAGAAGATTTACCCCATCTTCGTGGAGAAATTAATGTGACGTTTATTTGAGATAAGATGTTTTGTTTTAGAAAATCTATTTCAAACTTTCGGTTTACAAAAAACCTTTTCTCTACAACTTTACCAAATTTAAAAGGGAGACCCATAAAAATTGTTTCTTCAAAAGTATGAATTTATAGTTAGCTTACCAAATGGCAACTTACTAAGTAGTAACATACCAAATGGTAACATACTAATTGGTAAGATATAAATTTTGATGTACCTAAATTTATAAATTATAAAGTAATGTTATATACTACGCAATTTTTTAAAACCTCATTTTTTAGAAGCGAAGGATGTTGGAAGTCTGAATGATAGTTCATTCCAATTTTCTTCATTACAGCTATAGAATTCACATTTACCTTTGAAGCGAAAGAGTAAATTTCTTTCATTTTTAGTTGATTTGAAGCAAATGTAAGACAAGCATTGGCAGCTTCTGTGGCAAAACCCCTGTTCCAAGCACTTCTTTTTAAACGCCAACCAATATCAACACAAGGAGTAAAAGAGCTTTCGTAATTTTGATGAAGCATTCCTGTAAATCCTATAAATTCATTGCTTTCAAGAATATTAACTGCAAAATAACAGAATCCAAATTCCTTAAAATGGATTTGCATTCTTTCAATAAAATTTTCAACATCTTTTTTAGAAATTAGGTTTGGAAAATACTTCATTACCTCATCATCTTGACACATTTCAGTAAAAGGTCGGAGGTCGCTAGCATTCCAGTTTCGCAATCCTAGTCTTTTAGTTTTGATGATATAATCCACCATTTATTAATCGACAGAATCAATTAAAATCTGAAGTAAATCTATAGCAGCATCACTAATTCTAGTACCAGGACCATAAACGGCAACAGCGCCAGCATCAAACAAAAACTGATAATCTTGAGGAGGAATCACACCACCAACAATCACCATAATATCTTCACGACCATACTTTTTAAGTTCTTCAATCACCTTCGGAACAAGTGTTTTGTGTCCAGCAGCCAAAGAGGAAACCCCAATAATATGAACATCGTTTTCTACTGCTTGTTGCGTTGCTTCTTCGGGAGTTTGAAATAAAGGACCAATATCCACATCAAAACCAACATCGGCATAACCTGTCGCCACTACTTTGGCACCACGATCGTGACCGTCTTGTCCCATTTTTGCAATCATAATTCGAGGTCGACGCCCTTCTAATTTTGCAAATTTATTGGCAAGTTGTCTTGCTTTTTCAAAAGATGGGTCTTGTTTTATTTCTTTGCTATACACGCCACTAAATGATTTAATTTGTGCTTTATGTCTTCCGAAAACTTCTTCTAAAGCATCGCTAATTTCTCCCAAAGTTGCTCTTTCACGAGCTGCTTCAATGGCTAAAGCTAATAAATTTTCTTTACTTGTTTTAGCAGATTCTGTTAATTTTGATAAAGCTTCAGAAACTTTTTGGGAATTACGCTCGGATTTTATTTTTTCTAAACGCTCCATTTGTGAATGCCTAACCTTCTGGTTATCGACATCTAAAATTTGTAGTGGGTCTTCTTTTTCTAATCTATATTTATTGACACCAACAATAGTATCTTGTCCAGAATCTATTCGGGCTTGTTTTCTAGCTGCGGCTTCTTCGATTCGTAACTTCGGAATTCCAGCTTCAATCGCTTTGGTCATTCCGCCTAATTCTTCTACTTCTTGAATGAGTTTCCAAGCTTTATTAGCAATGTCTTCGGTACGTTTTTCAATAAAATGACTTCCTGCCCAAGGATCTACAGTTTTAGTAATGTTGGTTTCTTTCTGAAGGTATATCTGTGTGTTTCTAGCGATTCTTGCTGAAAAATCAGTTGGTAATGCGATAGCTTCATCTAAAGCATTGGTATGAAGTGATTGTGTTCCTCCCAAAGCAGCAGCAGTTGCTTCAATACAAGTTCTTGCCACGTTATTAAAAGGATCTTGCTCAGTTAAGCTCCAACCACTAGTTTGACAATGCGTACGTAATGCTAATGATTTTTGATTTTTAGGGTTGAATTTCTTTACCATTTTTGCCCAAAGCATTCTAGCAGCTCTTAACTTTGCAATTTCGGTAAAATGATCCATTCCGATTGCCCAAAAGAAAGACAATCTTGGTGCAAAAGTATCGATATCCATTCCGGCAGCAATTCCTGTTCGAATGTATTCCAAACCATCAGCTAAGGTGTAAGCCAATTCAATTTCGCAAGTCGCACCCGCTTCTTGCATATGATAACCAGAAATTGAAATAGAATTGTATTTCGGCATTTTTTCTGAAGCAAATTCAAAAATATCACTTATGATTTTCATCGAAGGTGTAGGAGGGTAGATGTACGTATTTCGCACCATAAACTCCTTTAAAATATCGTTTTGAATGGTTCCGGAAAGTGCTTCTGGTGAAATTCCTTGCTCTTCCGCAGCAACAATATAAAATGCCATAATGGGTAAAACGGCACCGTTCATCGTCATAGAAACACTCATTTTATCCAAGGGAATCTGATCGAATAATATTTTCATATCCTCGACGCTATCAATCGCAACTCCCGCTTTTCCAACATCACCTTCCACACGTTTATGGTCGCTATCATAACCACGATGCGTAGCCAAATCGAAAGCAACGGAAAGCCCTTTTTG
>JASFZG010000022.1:0-12015 GCA_046055745.1 Flavobacteriaceae bacterium
AATTCAGGAAGTCCAGCCATTGATGTACAAGGAAATTTAATAGGTTTAAATTTTGATAGAGTCTGGGAAGGCACGATGAGCGACATGAATTATGATCCCGAAATCTGCCGTAATATTATGGTAGATGTAAGGTATGTTTTATTTATTATCGATAAATATGCTGGTGCAACTCATTTGATAAATGAAATGGAATTGGTGCATCCAAAAAGCGACATTAAATAGCATTTAGAATTTGAGCAGCTTGTTTCAGAGTTTCTTCCGTTTTAGCAAAACACACTCGTATTTGTTTAAAATCTTCTTTATGAGTATTAAATACGGAAGTCGGAATCATAGCGATTTTATTCTCTTTCGTTAATCGTTCTGCAAATTGAATATCGCTTTCATTTGTGATTTCAGAAAAATCTAACATTTGAAAATAGGTGCCTTTTGAAGGGATTATTTTAAATTTTGAGTCTTTAATTAAATCTAAAAATACATCTCTCTTCTGTTGGTAAAACTTCGGAAGGTTTAAATAATGTGAAGGTGTTTGTAAATATTCTGCCAAAGCTTTTTGCATTGGCGTATTTACACTAAACACATTGAATTGATGTACTTTTTTAAATTCATTCATTAAGTTTTCAGGAGCTAAACAATAGCCCATTTTCCAACCGGTATTGTGAAATGTTTTCCCAAAGGAAGCAATTATAAAACTACGGGAGGCCAATTCAGGAAAACGTGCAGCACTATAATGCATCTGATTGTCAAAAATTATATGTTCGTAAACCTCATCACTAATAACCAATAAATTGTATTTCGCCACCAAATCTTGTAGTTGAAGCATATCGCTTTCAGATAAAATAGTTCCACTTGGATTATGAGGAGAATTGATGATGATTAATTTTGTATCACTAGTAATTTTATCTTCCACTTCCGTCCAATTTACCTTATAAAAAGGAGCTTTTAATTGTACTGGGATTGTTTTTCCACCAAATAACTCAATGGAAGGAGCGTAACAATCATAAGCTGGAGTAAAAATAATTACTTCATCTCCTATATTAATAATCGCAGCAATAGCCGTAAATATAGCTTGAGTTGCCCCAGCAGTTACGGTAATTTCTGTTGCTGAATTGTATACTTTATGATGAAGCAATTTTGTTTTTTCTGAAATTACTTCACGCAAGCCTAAATCACCAGGCATTGGGGCATATTGATTGTTACCCTCTATCATTGCTTTGTTTACTAATTCAATTAAAAAAGGGTCGCTTTTAAAATTTGGAAATCCTTGAGAAAGGTTTAAAGCATTATTTTCAGCAGCCATTTTACTCATTACGGCAAAAATGGATGTTTCTACATTTGGAAGTTTAGATATCATTTTATAAAAGTAGTTTTCCTTATTGAAGTTTTAAAATATTTCCATCTATTTTTGTGCTCTCAATAAAATGTGTAAATTACAACTCCCTATTTTTAATTAACCTATGAGGCATATTGTTTTTTATTTATTTTTAATTGTTACTTTTTCATCTGTATTTTCTCAAGAAAACAAAAGTGAAAAAGAAGCCTTGCGGTTAAAAAAAATTGAAGAGCAAAAAATGATTCAAAAACTATTAGATTCCTCTAGTGTATTTTATGACAGCGGAGAATATAATAAATCTTTTTCGCTAAATATAAAAATTCTTCCTATTGCCTTTAAAACAAAAAATCCATATTACATACACCAAGCATATCGTTTTCTTGCTTACGATTATCTTTTTTTAAATGACACTATACTTGCGATGGATAGTTTTAAAAAATCTGAAAATTATGCAAAATTATCTAAAAATGACACAGCTACTGCAGTCACTTACATGGATTTAGGGAATGTTTATTCTACTAATCAAGATTATAAAAGAGCGTATTTGTATTTTAATAGATCTATTAATTTATTCGGGAAAATCAAAGATTCAACAGGGCTAGCAAAAGCAAATTATAATATGGTTTTAGCTGCTATAGGAGATGGTAATTACGATAAAGCTTTTAATCATATTTTAAATGCCAAAAGCTTTAACAAATATAATACTGACGTTTCTTTTTCAATAAATTTAGATAATTTTTTAGGTGAATGTTATGTTAATAGTAAAAAATATAAAAAAGCAGATAGTCTATTTTTAAATGTAATCGATCTGGCTAAAAAAAACAAGCTTAATATAGAATTAGAAAACGCTTATTATCTTTACAGTGAGAGTTTATTTGGACAAGAAAGATTTATGGAAGCCTATGAAGCTTTTAAAGTTTATGATGATTATAGTGATATAAACTCTGGTATTTTTACATCTTCCGAACGGTATTCATTATCACAAAAATTTCAATTAGACGAGTACCGAAAAGATATTGAAGCAGCAAAATTAAACAACCAATTACAAGCAGAAATAGTAGAAAGTAAAGGAAGAATCAATATTATTTTAATTATTGTTTCTGCTGTCTTTTTAGCTCTACTAATTGCTCTGTATTCTGCTTCAATTAAAAGGATAAAATTGGTAAAAAAACTTAGAATAAAAAACAAAGAGGCTTTAAAAGCAAAAGAAGAGTCCGAAAAATTAGCTAAAGCCAAAGTGAAATTCTTTTCCACTGTAAGCCACGAATTACGAACACCTTTGTATGGTGTAATTGGATTAAGTTCAATTTTGTTAGAAGACAAATCATTAACAAAACATAAAAAAGATTTAAAGTTTTTAAAATTTTCTGCAGATTATTTATTGGCATTAATAAATGATGTGTTACAGATAAACAAAATAGATTCTGAAAAATTTGAGGAAGAAACTATATCCTTTAATTTAAAAGAATTAATTGAAACCATTACCTCTTCATTTGAGTATATGCGAATTCAAAATGATAATCAATTACATATTAATATTTCAAAAGATATACCAGAATTAATTAGAGGAAATTCAGTTCAGTTATCACAAATTTTAATGAACTTAATAGGTAACGCTTGTAAATTTACCGAAAATGGACATGTTTATATTAACGTCGAAACAATTGCTATAGACGATTCTAAAGCTTCTATGAAATTTACAATTAGAGATACTGGAATTGGAATTGCAAAAGAAAAACATGAAAGTGTATTTGATGAATTCTCACAAGTAGATTCTTTAAATTATAATGGTAACGGTTCTGGTTTAGGATTACCAATTGTGAAAAAACTATTAGCTCTTTCAAACTCTAATATTTTATTAGAAAGTAATTTAGGTGAAGGATCCTCATTTACATTTACGTTAACTTTTGAAGTTTTAGAAAAAGCAATAAAGAATAATTCATTAATAAAATTTGATGATTCTATATTAAAAGACAAGGAAATATTAATTGTTGAGGATAACCGAATCAATCAAATTGTTACTCAAAAAATTCTAGAACAAAAAGACATTATCTGCAGCATAGCAGAAAACGGTAATGAAGCAATTGAAAAAATCAAGCAAAACGATTACGACCTCGTTTTAATGGATATAAATATGCCTGTTAAAAACGGGATAGAGGCTTCTAAAGAAATACGTAAGTTCAATAAGACAATTCCTATTATAGCATTAACTGCTGTTGAAATTGAAGAAATGAGAAACAATATTTACATGTCAGGAATGAACGACATCGTTGTTAAACCTTATGATATTTCAAAGTTCATTGATGCAATTATCAAAAACATTTCATTAAATATGAAAGTTAATACCTAACTAAACTATCCTTTTAAACTTGCTTTTAAGAATTCGCGATTCATACGAGCAATATTCACTAAGGTAATTCCTTTAGGACATTCAATTTCACAAGCGCCAGTGTTCGTACAATTTCCAAATCCTTCTAAATCCATTTGATGAACCATATTCGTAACACGATCTGCTGCTTCTACTTTACCCTGAGGTAATAAAGCATACTGTGCTACTTTCGCTCCAACAAATAACATAGCCGAAGAATTTTTACAAGTAGCCACACAAGCACCACAACCAATACAAGCTGCTGCATCCATCGCTTCATCTGCTGCGTGTTTAGAAATAGGAAGTGCATTTGCATCTTGTGTATTTCCTGAAGTATTTACAGAGATATATCCACCTGCTTGTTGAATACGCTCAAAAGCCATGCGATCAACAACCAAATCTTTAATCACAGGAAAAGCAGCTGCTCTCCAAGGCTCAATGTAAATAGTATCGCCATCATTAAACATCCTCATATGTAACTGACAAGTAGTAATTCCACGATCGGGACCGTGAGCTTCTCCGTTTATATAAAGAGAACACATTCCGCAAATTCCTTCACGACAATCGTGATCAAAAGCCACAGGCTCATCACCAGAATTTACTAATTGCTCGTTCAAAACATCCATCATTTCTAAAAAAGACATATGTTCTGAAATATCATTTACCTTATATTCGACCATAGCACCTTTGTCTTGTGGTCCTTTTTGTCTCCAAATTTTCAGTGTAAGATTCATATTGCTCTTTTTTATTTGTATGAACGTTGTTTCAGTTCGATATCTTTAAACTCTAATTCTTCTTTATGTAAAACTGCATCTGCAGGTTCTCCTTTATATTCCCAAGCAGAAACATATTTGAAATCTACATCGTTACGCAATGCTTCCCCTTTTTGTTCTCCTTCTTGTACAACACTTTCTTCACGATAATGACCTCCACAAGATTCATTTCTATCCAAAGCATCTTTAGCAAACAATTCTCCTAGTTCTAAGAAATCTGCTACTCTTCCTGCTTTTTCTAACTCCATATTCATTTCGTTGGCTTCTCCAGGAACCGTTACATCTTTCCAAAATTCTTCACGAATTGCTTTAATTTCAGCCATTGCTTCTTTTAAATGCTTTTCGTTACGTGCCATTCCTACTTTATCCCACATCACTTTTCCTAAGCGTTTATGGAAATGATCTACTGATTTTGTTCCTTTATTATTCATAAAGAAATTAATACGTTCAGTTACTTCTTTTTCAACCTCGTCAAATTCTTTTGAATCGGTTGGTATTTTTCCTGTTCGGATATCATCAGATAAATAAGCACCAATAGTATAAGGCAATACAAAATAACCGTCTGCCAAACCTTGCATTAATGCGGATGCTCCTAATCTGTTTGCACCGTGATCAGAGAAATTTGCTTCTCCTAAACAATACAATCCTGGTACAGTTGTCATCAAGTTATAATCTACCCAAACGCCTCCCATCGTATAGTGGGTTGCTGGATAAATCATCATTGGGGTTTCATACGGATTCTCATCGATAATTTTCTCATACATTTGGAAAAGGTTACCGTATTTTTCTTCGATAATTCCTTGACCTAATTTTATAATTTCTTCTTTTGAAGGGTTTTTAATTCCGTGGATTTTTGCTTGCTCTTTTCCGTAACGTTCAAATGCAAATGCAAAATCTAAATACACTGCTTCACCAGTTGCATTTACTCCATAACCAGCATCACAACGCTCTTTCGCAGCTCTTGAAGCTACATCACGAGGAACCAAGTTTCCGAATGCAGGATAACGACGTTCTAGATAATAATCTCTATGTTCTTCAGCAATCTCCGTAGGTCTTAATTTTCCTTGTTGAATTAATTTTGCATCTTCAATTCTTGCTGGAACCCAAATACGACCATCGTTCCGAAGTGATTCAGACATCAACGTCAATTTAGATTGATAATCTCCCGATCTTGGAATACAAGTTGGGTGAATTTGTGTAAAACAAGGGTTTGCGAAAAACGCCCCTTTTTTATGTATTTTCCAAGCAGCAGTGGCATTCGATCCCATTGCGTTGGTAGAAAGAAAATATACATTTCCGTATCCACCTGTTGCAATCACAACTGCGTGAGCCGAATGTCTGTCTATTTCTCCTGTAATTAAATTACGAGTGATAATCCCTCTTGCTTTTCCATCAACTTTAACTACATCTAGCATTTCGTGACGGTTAAACATTTCAATTTTACCACGAGCAATTTGTCTATTCATTGCTGAATACGCCCCTAATAATAACTGTTGTCCTGTTTGTCCCTTCGCATAAAAAGTACGAGAAACCAACACACCACCAAATGAACGGTTGTCTAATAATCCACCATAATCACGAGCAAAAGGAACTCCTTGTGCTACACATTGGTCGATGATGTTTCCTGAAACCTCAGCCAAACGATACACATTTGCCTCACGAGAACGATAATCACCACCTTTTACGGTATCGTAAAAAAGACGATAATCAGAATCCCCATCTCCCATATAATTTTTGGAAGCGTTGATTCCTCCTTGCGCTGCAATAGAGTGCGCACGACGAGGAGAATCTTGATAACAGAATGCTTTTACGTTATAACCTTGTTCAGCCAAAGTTGCAGCGGCAGAACCACCAGCAAGTCCAGTACCAACAACGATAATATCTATATTACGTTTGTTAGCAGGATTAACAAGGTCAATCGTGTTTTTATAATTCGTCCACTTGTCTTTAATAGGACCTTCGGGTACTTTTGAATCTAATACAGACATATTTTTGTATTATTTAATGAGTAAAATGGTGAAAAAGTGCAATGAAAATAAAAAGCAATGGAATGATAATAGCATATCCTTTCCCAAAACTTCTCACACATTTTGAATATTTATTGTTCATTCCCATTGATTGGAATGCTGACTGAAATCCGTGCATTAAGTGTAATCCTAAAAAAACAAATGCTAAAACATAAGCACCAACTCTTGCAGGGTTTACAAATTTTTCACGAAGTTCATGATAGTATCTTGTTGGGTCTTCTGGTAACACCTCGATATATTTATGATTAATTTCTGGTAACCAAAAATCGATAAAGTGTAAAACGATAAAAGCCAATATAGCCAAACCGCTATAAATCATGTTTCTACTTGTCCAAGTAGAATTGGCCGCACCGTTATTTTTGGCATAACTATTTACACCAACTGCTTTTCTATTTTTCAATTCTAAAATAAACCCAAGCACAAAGTGAAACACAACACCCAAAACCAATACAGGCTGCATAGCAAACTGAATTAACGGATTGGTTCCCATAAAATGAGATGCCGCATTAAAAGCTTCCTCACTAAATACAGAGACGAGATTTACAGATACATGGATTAATAAAAAGAATACTAGAAAAAGTGCCGAAAGTGCCATTGCAACTTTTCTGGCGATTGAAGAGGATAAGATTCCCATTGTTTATATATTTTTCTTGATAAGTCTCACAAAATTACGGCTCTATTAAAAGACAGCCAAACTTTATGGTTTGTTTTATTTAGTATTTAGAATAATTTTAAATACAAGACTATTTTATCTCTAAATCAGTCTTGTATTCATTAATATGAATTGAATAGTTCCCTTTTGGCAAATAATACTTCCCATTTTTCGCTTCCGAAACCTCGATATCTTTCTTTACAAGTGCTTTTTTTCCTTTTTCTGAAATAGATAAATCATAATCAAACACATTAACTCCCTTATCAGCATCAACTTTGTAACTTTGAAGTTCTGTACCATCTTCGGTTTGAATTGAAATAGTAATACCTTCGGTTTTCGGATTAAAAAATTGAATAGCAAGCGAAGGCTCATACACCTCACTCCATTGACTTCGAGAATCTCCCCAATATTGAGAATAATGTATAGGTTCAATTTCTGAAACAGTCAATTCTCCCTCATTACTATTTTGTAATATTGAAATGTTTGCTACATATAAAGAACGTCCGTGAGTACCTAGCACTAAATCATTTGCTTCTAGCTGAATTACTAAATCGTGAAACGCCACATTGGGCAATCCTTCAGAAAAAGCTTGCCAAGTTTCTCCTTTATTTAATGAAACATAAACTCCATTATCGGTTCCTAAATACAATACATTTTCATTTTTAGGATCTTCCTTAATAACATTTACTGCTCCAATTGGAAGATTACTGCTAATATCTTTCCAAGTCATACCATAATTATCACTCATATAT
This sequence comes from Flavobacteriaceae bacterium, assembly GCA_046055745.1. GTDB lineage: Bacteria > Bacteroidota > Bacteroidia > Flavobacteriales > Flavobacteriaceae > Marifrigoribacter. The sequence goes on from JASFZG010000022.1 coordinate 7,903, forward strand.
ATATAAGGAGTAAAATCATCCCAACGATATCCATTTAGAGTAACATAAACTCTTTCTTTTTTATGTTGTGAAGCGATTACTCTACTTACCCATAAATCCTTCGGAAATATTTTTGAAATAGTTGTCCAATTTCCTCCACCATTTTTAGTTAAATGAACCAATCCATCATCGCTTCCTGTATAAATCAAACCAAATTGAAACGTTGATTCACTTATCGAAGTTAAAGTTCCGTAAGCTACATTTCCTTTTTTACCGCCTTTGGTTAAATCTTCTGAAATCGCTTGCCAATCATCACCTTGGTTCATAGAACGCATTAATTTATTTCCGCCGAGATATAAAATATCTTGATTGTGATGACTCAATAATATAGGTGTTTGCCAATTGAAACGATACGGTGTTTCTCCCAACTCATGTTTTGGTTGAATGTAAGTTTGCTCTTCAGTTTCACGGTTTAATCTAAAGTAATTTCCGAATTGAAATCCTGTATAAACAATATCACTATTTCGGTTATCAATCTCCACTTGCATTCCGTCGCCTCCCATAATAAATTCGAAAGGATAGTTTCCAGATTGATGCCAACTAGTACTTTCTTCGTTGGTATGAGAGCCTACCCAAACACCATTATCTTGTAATCCGCCATAAACATTATACGGTTTTTCGTGATCGATATTTACCGAATAAAATTGTCCTACAGGAGGTGTATTGCACTTGATCCAATGTTCGCCATCATCGTAACTTATGTTTAATCCACCGTCGTTCCCATTGATTAAATGCCCCGGTGAATTAGGATTGATCCACAAATCATGATGATCACCATGAACATTATTGCCATCTATTAAAGTGAATGTTTTCCCGCCATCTTTAGATTTTAAAATAGGAACTCCATAAATGTAAACCCCATCTTTATTGCTAGGATCAACGTGAATTTTTCCGAAGTAATAACCGTATGAATAATATAAACCGTCTATAAATCCATCGTGAGTTTTTTTCCAAGATTTTCCGCCATCGATACTTTTATATACCTCAGCACCAATTACTGGTGTGTCGAATAAAAGTGAATTTGCATCTTCCAAATATTTTGCTAAATCAACAGGTTTTACAGTTCCTTTTCTAACACTTTTCTTTACCGACTCTGCAGTGTATTTTTCAGGGAAAAGATTCGATTTTAAATATTTTGAAAGCTTTTCATCTTCTAAATTTAATAATTCTGAAGATGTCATTGTTTTAAAATCTTCTTTTGTTAACCCTTCATTCTTCTTCTTTTTTGAATCATCTTCTCTTCTAAATTGATTATCGTGAATTGCATACACCGTGTTTTCGTCATAGATTGCAATCCCTATTCTACCAACACCATCTCCAGTTGGAAAACCGCTTCCTTTTACTGAAACTTTTTTCCAAGAACTTCCTGCATCGGTACTTTTATAGATTCCCGATCCTTCTCCGTTTCCTTTAAAATTCCAAGCTTTTCGGTCTTTATCCCAAGAAGAAGCATACATTAAATTGAAATTATTTGGATCTGCTTGCATTTCAATTATCCCAGATTGGTTGTTTACAAATAGTGTTTTATTCCATGTTTTTCCTCCATCGATTGATTTATATACGCCACGTTCTTCGTTTGGAGAATACAGATGTCCAACGGCACTCACCAACATTTCGTTGGAATTATCTGGATTGATTAAAATACTACTAATATGATGTGAGTCTGTCAAACCCATATTCTCCCAAGTTTCACCTTGGTCAGTAGATTTCAGAAGTCCAATTCCTGCATACGAAGATCTTGACGCATTTACTTCGCCAGTTCCTACCCAAATAGTTTTGGTTTTCCAATCTACCGTTAAACTCCCTACATTTTGTGTTGGACTATTGTCTAAAATTGGAGTAAAGGATGTTCCGTTATTATTACTATACCAAACGCCACCGCTAGCGTATCCAATATAAAACTCTATTGGGTTTATTGGGTTTACTGAAATCTCCGTAATCCTACCACTCATCACTGAAGGACCAATGTTTTTAAACGGAAGATTTTTAACTAAAGAAGTTTCAATGATTTGCTGCTTTTGTTCTAATCCTTTTTCAATATCACCAGCATTAGTTGCAGGTTGTTGCGAAAAAGCTTGAACAGAAATAATAGCTAAAAAATAGAGTATTATTTTTTTCATTGTTGGTTTATTTAGGTTGATGAAATTACTGAAATAGCTTTGTTTTACAAAATTTTATACCTTAATTCAAAAATCCTTTTTTATTTCTTATTACATTCGGGCTATATAACACATTACACAATGAATAGTTCATCAGAAAAATTTGAAAATTATTTAAAAATCATAATAGATACTAATTCTTTAGAGTATCATATTCCAAGTATCATTGAGTGTTTTACGAAACTTAAATTAAATAAAAACCAATATTTAGTAGAAAAAGGTCAAGCTTGCACCTACTTTTGTTACTTAGTAGAAGGTGTTTTACAACATTCAATAGACATTGAGGGCGAAGACAAAACTACTTATCTAGCTTTAGAAAACACTTCTACTTCTGCTTTAAAAAGCTTTAAGCAGAATGTTCCTTCTAGAAAAAACATTAAAGCTTTATGTGATTGTAATTTAATGGTTATCGATTTAAAAAAATTTAATTACTTAATGAGAAATAATCAAGGTTTCCAAAAATTTTATCACAATCTAATTGAAAACCAAATATTTTTAATTGATGATTATCGTATTAATTTACTAACACTTAGTCCTGAAGAACGTTATAATGAGCTTATTAAAAACAATCCTAATCTACTACAACAAATTCCACTCCATTATCTAGCATCCTTTTTAGGAATTTCATCTCGAAATATGAGTAGAATTAGAAAAATATAAAATAAGGACATTTGGCTTCGTTATTAAAAATAACTTTGATTATTTTTGAATACAGTTAATTTTTAAAACGAATTCTCATGAAATACCACCAAATAGACCGAAATCTCTTCATTAAAAATCGTAAAAACTTTACGGCACAAATGAAGTCTAGTAGCCTTGCTATTTTTAACAGTAATGATATTTATCCTATTTCTGCAGACAGCACGATGCCGTTTCAGCAACATAGAGATATTTTTTATTTAAGTGGTGTGGATCAAGAAGAAAGTGTGTTGGTTTTATTTCCAGATGCTCCAAATGATGCTCATAAAGAAATACTATTTTTAAAAGAAACCAACGAACATATTGCTGTTTGGGAAGGTGAAAAACTAACCAAAGAAAAAGCATTAGAAACTAGCGGAATCAAAACAGTATATTGGTTGCAAGAAATGGAAAAAACATTGTTCGAAATTATGACACAATGCGAAACTGTTTACATTAATACTAACGAACATTACAGAGCTAATGTAGAAACTGAAACACGAGAAGCTCGTTTTGTAAAGCAGTTACTTCAAAAATATCCTGCTCATAATGTAGCTAAAAGCAATCCAATTTTACAACGATTGCGTTCTGTAAAAGATTCAATTGAACTAGATTTAATTCAAAAAGCTTGTGATATTACTGAAAAAGGAATGCGCCGCGTACTTAATTTCGTAAAACCAGGAGTGATGGAATACGAAATCGAAGCTGAATATATGCACGAGTTTTTAAGAAATCGTTCCAAGGGATTTTCATATACGCCAATTATTGCAAGCGGTAATAATGCTAATGTTTTACACTATATCGAAAACAATCAAACCTGTAATGACGGTGACTTAATTTTGATAGATGTAGGAGCAGAATATGCCAATTATAGTAGTGATATGACGCGTACCATTCCGGTAAATGGAAAATTCACTAAACGTCAAAGAGAGGTTTATAATGCTGTAAACAGAGTGAAAAATGATGCAACAAAAATGTTGGCACCTGGAGCAATCTGGAAGGAATACCACGTGGAAGTTGGAAATTTAATGACTTCAGAATTACTTGGTTTAGGATTGTTAGATAAAACCGATGTAAAAAACGAAAACCCAGATTGGCCTGCTTATAAAAAATATTTTATGCACGGAACTTCGCATCATATGGGATTAGATACCCACGATTACGGATTGCTTTGGGAACCTATGAAAGCCAATATGGTTTTTACAGTGGAACCTGGAATTTATATCCCTGAGGAAGG